>NZ_JBEXLL010000148.1:0-6195 GCF_040609955.1 Nocardia sp. NPDC004568 | reverse complement strand
CGGGCCCGCGCGCCGCCCCCCCCCCCCACCACCGTGGGAAGTTCGATCCGGCGACGCTCACCATGGCACCGGCCGGTGAGCGGCCGCCGAACGCGAGGTGACGACTCAGGCGTCGGCCGGAGTCTCCGCGGGCGCCTCGGCCGGGGCTTCCGCCGGAGCCTCGGTGCTCGGGGTGGCCTGCGCGAGCAGCTCCTGCTCCCACTCCGGCAGCGGCTCGGCGGCGCTCGCCTCGGGCTTGTCGTCGCCGCCGGAACGGCCGGCCCGGGCCTGCACACCCTCGGCCACCGCGGAGGCGACGACCTTGGTGAGCAGCGCGGCGGAACGGATCGCGTCGTCGTTGCCCGGGATCGGGTAGTCGACCAGGTCGGGATCGCAGTTGGTGTCCAGGATCGCGATGACCGGGATGTTCAGCTTGCGCGCCTCGCCGACGGCGATGTGCTCCTTGTTGGTGTCGACGACCCAGATGGCCGACGGCACCTTCTGCATGTCCCGGATACCACCGAGGGTGCGGTCCAGCTTGTTCATCTCACGCGTGAGCATGAGGATTTCCTTCTTGGTGCGACCCTCGAACCCACCGGTCTGCTCCATGGCCTCGAGTTCCTTGAGGCGCTGCAGACGCTTGTGCACGGTGGAGAAGTTGGTGAGCATGCCGCCGAGCCAGCGCTGGTTCACATACGGCATACCGACCCGGGTGGCCTCGGCCGCGATGGACTCCTGCGCCTGCTTCTTGGTGCCGACGAACAGGACGGTGCCGCCGTGGGCGACGGTCTCCTTGACGAATTCGTAGGCCTTGTCGATGTAGGTCAGCGTCTGCTGCAGATCGATGATGTAGATGCCGTTGCGGTCGGTGAAGATGAACCGCTTCATCTTCGGGTTCCAGCGACGGGTCTGGTGTCCGAAATGCGCGCCGCTGTCGAGCAGCTGCTTCATGGTTACGACAGCCATGGCTCTCGTATCTCTCTTTCGTTGCCGGTTGACGCAGCGGGCCGGCGGCCTGCTGCCCTGGCACCACAGAACGCTCGGACCCGATCGGTGATCGGGACCAGCCGAGACGTCCCCTGTTCCGGAATGCGCCGGCCTTCGCCGGTTCCGGCAGGAACTCGGTGGGGCAGCGCGATGAACAAGCACGGTGGTGCGCGAAGTCGGTCGTGCGAACACGGACCGCTCGGCCAGTTTACGGCGTGGGCTGCGCGAACCGGAAATCGCCCGGTCGGATCGTCGATGGACCGCGCCCTCCGGCCACCGGAATGAAACGGCAATTGTTCACAGAGGCGAGTTGTCCACAGGTGCCGGAATTGCGGGTTCCGCGTAGCTCACGGCCCCAGCAGGCTGAGCATATGACCTGCGAAACCACTCACACCGCGGCAACCGGCACGCCGGCGGGGGGCGCCGGACTCCCGCCCGCACCGCGGAGCCGGCCACATATCGCGCGCCGGCACGGACCGGCGTCCACCGCCGACCATCCGACCCGCCCCCTGCCGGCATGGCCGCGGCGCATCACGGAGCAGCCGTCCCGCGATATCCGCCGCGGCCGCGGCGCCGGGCGAGGCATCGGGCCCGGACGCGGCACGGCCACGGTCCCGGTGGACGATTCCGGCACACGCGAAGATCGCGAATCCCGGCGCACGGCCGGTCGGCACCGGTCGGCACCGGACCACCTCGGGGAACCTGCGGCGCCCGGGCCGTCCCCGGTCCCGGGACCGAGCGATCTGACCCGCCGGGCGAGGCGGTACGAGCGGAGGCTGACCCACCGGTCGGCCGCGTCCCCCGAGCGCGGCCGGCCCGACACCGGCTCACCGCATTCCGACGGTGTGCGAGGGGCACAGCCGAGCACGCCGATACGCACGACCCGCTTCCCGGTGATCCGACCTCGTTCGACACCGTTCCCCGGGAGCACACCGGCCCGCCACACGCCCGGCCGCCACGTGCGGCGTTCTCCCGGGCGGAACCCGATTCGCGGACCCGGGGTGGACGGCACACACCTCACCGTTTCCGGCACACCACGGCGGCGACCGGCCCGCCGCGGGCCCACCGGCCGTCGACGGAGCCTGGACAGCTTGATCGGTGCCGCGCTCACCACGGTGTTCATCGCATTCCCGCTCGGTCCGGGGCCCACAGCCGCCGCGCTTCCGGCCGATTTCGATTCCGCCGTGATCGCGCATTCCGGCTCCACGAGCGGCCGGATGGCAACCGGTACCGGCCCGGCGATCAACCGTTCGGTCGCCCCACCCTTCGGCGACGTTCCCGCGACGGCATGGGTACGTGACTCTCCGCTCCCCGCAGGAGTGTCGAGCCCGGATCCGGCGGCCGCCGAAGTAGTCGCTCCCGGCCCGCCACCACCCGCGGGCGCTTCTACCGCGCCCCCGGTCGAAGTTCTGTTCGGCCCATCCCTCCCCGAGGGAACCATGCCCGCCGAGCCGGATATCGGGCAGTCGAACGAGGTGGCCCGCCGATCACCGACCGGGTCGAGCCGGGCCGGTGGCTGTGGGCCGGGTTCGAGTTCGGGATCGGCCACCGGGTCGGGCGCGGTGTGCCGGGTTCTTCCCGTGCTCGAAGCGCTGGTGAGCGAATTCGTCCGGCTCTTACCGCGACCGGTACCAGCGCCGCGTCCGTGCCCCGACCGCGAGCGGTGAGACCCGGCCCCACCGAACCGGGCGGGCCGAGGTGGTCCGCCCGGTCCGGCGGGTCGGTTCGTGGGCCGGCAGTGGTGATCCTCGCGGTCGCCGCCCTGCTCTCCTCCGGTTCCGCGGCGGCGGCGCCGGAGACCGGGTTCGACTGGCCGCTGCGTCCGCGCCCGATGGTCGAACGGCCGTTCGACCCACCCGACCAGGACTGGCTGCCCGGCCATCGCGGTGTCGACCTGGGCGGTACACCCGGTCAGGCGGTCTATGCGGCCGGACCGGGGATCGTGGTGTTCGCCGGCGAGGTGGCGGGCAGGCCGGTGGTGGCGATACTCCACGACGGCGGGCTGCGAACCACGTACGAACCGGTGGATGCAGAGATCTCGCCGGGTCGGCGAGTCACCCGCCGGACTCGAATCGGGGTACTGGCCGCGGGCCACGCCGGGTGCCGGGCGCCGGCCTGCTTGCACTGGGGGTTACGCCGGGAGAGCACCGCGCACGCGTCCCGCGAATATCTCGACCCGCTCGGGTTGTTGGGAAGGGCGCCCATCAGGCTGAAGCCGGTGGGCCACGGCACTCCCGCGGCCGAAGGGTGAACGGCCGCCGCGGTCATCGGACGAATGTGCCGAGCGCGATTCTCAACCCGGCGGGATCGGGCGCGCGATCACGTAGCCGGCGATGACCAGCGCGGCAACCGTCACGGCAATGGCGACCGCGCCGAGGGTGCCCGTCGCGGAACCGCCCGCGTCGAGGCGGAGCCGGCGGCTGCGCCGGTAGCCCAGTGCGGCGACCGACAGGAGGACGAGGGAGGCGATACCCGGCAGGAGCGCGGCCGGATCCCACTTCTCGGCCACCACGAGACGTAGAAGCAGGAGATCGACGATCAGGCACGCCAGACAGGTGCGCCGCCACGACAGCGCCGTACGCTCCGCCGCCAATCGGAGTTCGGTCGAATCGGTCACGACACCGTCCTCAGTGCAGTAGTACGGCCAGGCACGCGAGAATCGCCACGAACGCTGTCCCGACGGCCAGGATCGGCACCAGCACCGTGCCCGGTAGCGGCCGTCCTTCGTCCATCGCGGCCCGGACCCGCCGCCAATGCACATACGCGCCGACCGCGAGGACCAGCGACAGCAGCAGACAGCTGACCGCCAGTACGGTACGGAAATCCACACTCCACTGTTCCTGCACCACCGCGTGCACCGCGACCCCACCGGCCAGCAACCCGAGCGCGGTGCGGATCCAGGCAAGAAAGGTCCGTTCGTTGGCGAGCGTGAACCTGTAGTCGACCGGCTCCGCCCCGCGGTCCGTCTCCTCCCGCGCGGAACTCATCGGGCGGCCGTGCCGGTCGTGGTCTGCACGCTCACCTCCCGAGTACCGGTCCGCCGCGGTGGGGCGGCTCCGCTGGACAGCGTAGGCCCCGTACTTCGGCGAATCCAGCTTCCAGCCGACGGCCCGCCGGATACCGTCGGCCGGCTGCTGGTGCGCTCGCCGAGCGCACCAGACATCAGCCCGAGCCGACCGGACACACCACCAGCAGTCCGAGCCGCAGTCCGAGTCTCGGGTCCACCATAGGACCGGGCATATGGACCGTTCGTGATTCAGGCGCGGGGGTGGGCCTGGTCGTGGGCTTTTCGCAGACGGTCGATGGAGACGTGGGTGTAGAGCTGCGTGGTCGCGAGGCTGGCGTGCCCCAGGAGTTCCTGTACCACCCGCAGATCGGCGCCGCCCTCGAGAAGGTGGGTGGCCGCCGTATGGCGGAGACCGTGCGGACCCAGGTCGGCGGTGCCCGGGACGGCGGACACCACAGCGTGCACCACCGTCCGGGCCTGCCGCTGATCGAGGCGTCGGCCGCGCCGGCCCAGGAGCAGCGCGCGGCCGGACTCGGACGTGGCCAGGACGGGCCGGCCGTAGCGCAGCCATTCGCCCACCGCGTGGTCGGCGGGACCACCGAACGGCGCGGACCGCTCCCGGTTGCCCTTGCCCAGGACGCGCACCAACCTCCGCTCCCGGTCGATATCGTCGATATCGAGTCCGCACAGTTCGCCGACGCGGATCCCGGTGGCGTACAGCAGTTCGACGATGAGCCGATCCCGCAGCGCCATCGGGTCGTGCTGTTCGGCGCCCGATTGCGCGGCGTTCATCACCCGGCCCGCCTGCTCTTGGCCGAGGACGGCGGGCAGGCTGCGGTGAGCCTTGGGTGCGGCGAGACGGAGGCCGGGGTCCACGGTCAGCCGGCCGGTCCGGGTCAGCCATGCCGTGAACGCCCGCGCAGCCGAAGCCCGCCGAGCCATACTGGTACGGGCGGCGCCACGCTCCGCGTGCGACGCCAGCCAGGCGCGCATGGCCGGTAGATCCAGCTCGCGTACGGAGGCGTCGGCGGCATGGTCGACGAGATGCGCGAGCAATGAGCGGATATCGCCGAGGTAGGCGCGCACCGTATGGGCCGACCGGTTGCGACCGAGCCGCAGATGCCGCCCGTATTCGGTCAGCAGGGCTTCCAGATCCTCGGGCAATTCACGCACCGCCCCACCGTCGTCCGCCCGGCACCGAACCGCAAGCCCACGCGCCGCCGCGTTGCCGGGCGCACCTCTCCGCCCTCCGGTAAGCCGCCGCCCGCGACCCCGTACGGCCCCGACCGCTTCCGCACAACCTCTCGGCCGCACCCACACCGCCTCGGCCCTCCCCCCGCACGCTCCGAACCACCCGAACCGTCCCCGCCTTCCCGGAGGCCGGGAGCCTCGCCGACGTGACCGGGCGAAGGAACGCGGCGGCTCGCCCCTCCCCACGCACACTCCTAACCACGCGAACCATCCCCACCTTCTCGCCCCTCCCCACACACCCTCCAACCACCCAAACCATCCCCACCTTCTCGCCCCTCCCCACACACCCTCCAACCACCCAAACCATCCCCACCTTCTCGACCGCACCGCATACCGTCCCGTACCGGGGCGACCGGTCGTGGCGCACCGACCAGGCAGACGCGGCGGATCGGCCGAGACTCGCCGGTAGACCGTCCAGAAGACCGAGCGCGAACCACCGCCCTCCTCGCACCAGCGGCGAGCCGGGTCGGCGGGCCGGGTCGGCGGGCCGGGTCGGCGGCTTCGAGGAACGTGGCGAAGCAACCGCTCTGCTGTGATCGCCCGCTGCTGCTGTCGGCGAAGACGCGCGGGTACAGCAGCGGCTCGATGTCGCCCGACAACGCTCAGCTCTCATCGCGCCGCCGCGTCGCCCCGGTTCGGAGGCCGACGGTCCTGTTCGGTTGCCCTCCGCAGCGCGACCGACCACCGTCTCCGTCTCTCGCAGCAGCGGGCATCCACACCGAGCGCGGCCTTCGACGTCCGGGCGGCGAAAGCTCCGGCGGGGCCGGCTCCCGGGGACAGGCCACCGGAGCCTGGTGGTTTTTCGATCGGTGCACCGTGTTCGACCGCCACCATGGCGGACGCAACGATCGCCGTGCCCGGCGCCGATCTCGACTCGGCGGCAGCCCGGGCAGCCCCTGTTCGGCGGGGATGCGGGCGGCGCCGGAGCCGAAGAACTCTTCGGCGCCGGCGACCGACATGTCGAGGACTTC
>NZ_JBEXLL010000147.1:0-6377 GCF_040609955.1 Nocardia sp. NPDC004568 | reverse complement strand
TCGAGACTTGCGCTTCGCGCGGCGCTTTCGAGGCCGAAACGGCGAGACGGGCCTCAACCCTTGGAGGTGTCTCGTAAAACTCGACGCGGGGGGTGCGTCGGCGTGGATGTTGCGGGTTGATATGTGGACCTGCTTTGGAGGGGGCAAGTCTTCGGGGGTTTTCGGGGGTCTTCGGTCACACCCCGCCGGTGGCTATGGGCATGCGGACCGAGTTCCCCCATTCGGTCCAGGAGCCGTCGTAGTTGCGTACCATCTCGCGGCCCAGTAGGTACTTCAGGACGAACCAGGTGTGGCTGGAGCGTTCGCCGACGCCGCTGTAGACGGTGACCGGGCCCGGCTCGATGGTGCCGTAGATCTCGTCCAGTTCGGCGCGGCCGCGGAAGCGGGAGCCGGGGGTGAGGGCGCTGGTCCAGGGGATGTTGACCGCGGTGGGGATGTGGCCGCCGCGCAGGGCGGTGCGGGGTCCGCCCTCGCCGGGGTCGCCCGCGTACTCGTGTGGGGAGCGCACGTCGACCAGCGGTTCGCCCAGGTGCTCGAGGACATCCTCGCGGAAAGCGCGGATCGACGTATCGTCCCGCTCGACCTGCGGATACCGGCTGCGGGACGGTTCGGGGGTTTCGACGACCATGTCCCGACCCTCGCCGACCCAGGCGTCGCGGCCGCCGTCCAGTAGCCGGACGTCCCGGTGGCCGAACATGGTGAAAAGCCACAGCGCGTGGGCGGCGTGCGAGTTACCGTCGTTGCCGTACAGCACGACGGTGTCGTCGTGTTCGACGCCCTGGGAGCGCATGAGTTCGGTGAACCGCTCGCCATCGATATAGTCACGGGTCACCGGGTCGTCGAGGTCGCTGCGCCAGTCGAGCTTGCTGGCCCCGGGAACATGGCCTATGCCGTAGAGGAGGACGTCGGCATTACATTCGATGATCTTCAAACCGGACGTGCCGAGGTTTGCCGACAGCCATTCCGTGGTTACCAGACGGTGTGGGTGCGCATAGGAAGCGAAGGCGGGATATGGGTCCGGGGCGACGGGCACGTTCGGGTTCCTTCACAGGAGGCGGGCAGTGCTGACGACAGGTTCGAGCCGCACTGTGGATAGTAAGTGTGGCTTGACGTGAATCTGTTGATGAGCACAGAGTCGGTGCAATGGGCGATTTGATCGCACATGTCTCCGATAAAGTCTCCCGGAAGGAGGGGTGAGCATGTCTGATTCTTGGCCGCGGCGGCGCCTGCTCGCGATCCTCCGCGGCGCGAGCGAACCCTTGGACGCGCAGCAGCTCGCGCAGATCACCGGCCAGCATGTCACCACGGTGCGGTTCCATCTCGACATCCTCACCCGGGAGTCGCTGGTCCGGCAGTTCCAGCAGCCGCCCCGCGGCCGGGGCCGGCCGCGGATCGGGTACCGGGCGGTCCAGCGGACCATCGGCTATCAGGACCTGGCCCAGGTGCTGGCCGACCAGCTGGGACCCGATCCGGAGCAGCAGGCGGCCGCCGGCCGGGCGGCCGGACAGGCCTGGGGAGCCAAACTCGACACCGCCGGTGAACCGGTCGAGTCGGTACGCGATGCCAAGGATCGCGTCGTCTCGCTGATGTCGGAGCTGGGTTTCGCCCCGGAACGGGACGGGCGGGAGAACGCCGCCCGTGATCCCGATCAGAGCGCGGTGGTCCGGTTGACGGCGTGCCCGCTGCGCGATCTGGCGCGTACCCATACCGAAGTGGTGTGCGGGGTGCATCGTGGGCTGCTGGCGGCGCTGCTGGAGCGTTCCGGGGCCCAGGGCGTGGTCGAGGCCGAACTCGTGCCGTTCGTGACCGAGGAGATGTGCGAGGTGCGACTGCGGCGAGTGGGTCCGCCACCGGCGCAGGCCCCGGCCGCGGAAGCGGCGGACGCCGCGGTGACCGCCGCGCGCCGCTCGCAGCACGGGCATATCGATGCGGCCGCCGGGCAGGCGGCGCGGTTGTCGCGGGTATCGGGCCAGACGGTGCCGCCGGGCAGCCAGTTGCCGCCCGCGTCCGCTTCCCTGGACTCGGACCCGTTTCCGCCCGCTACCGGGCCGCTCGGACCGTCGGCGGGGCAGCAGGGCGGTCGGGTGTTCCGCGGCGCTTCGCCCTCAGGCGCGGTCGGCCCACAGTTGGGCGACGCCAACCCCCACTTCCTGGAGCAGTCGGCGCAGCAGTGGTAATCCGATCCCGACGACGCTGGAGGGGTCGCCGTCGATCCGGTCGACGAACCAGCCCCCCAGTCCGTCGAGGGTGAACGCGCCCGCCACCTGCAGCGGCTCACCGGTGGCGATATAGGCGTCCAGTTCGGCGGGGTCGGGTTTACCGAAGTGCACGGTGGTCGCGCTGCAGTCGACCGCCTCGGTGGTGACGACGCCGTCGCGCACGCGCAATACGCAGTGCCCGGTGACCAGGTCCGCGAAATGCCCGGCCATGGCCTGCCAGCGGGCCAGGGCCACCTCCGGCGTATGGGGTTTGCCCTGGAGTTCACCGTCGATCAGCAGCATGGAATCGCAGCCGACGACGACCAGATCGGGATCCGGCGCCTCATCGGCCAGGGTGGACGCGACGGCCCGGGCTTTCGCCCGGGCCAGTTCGACGACCACTTCCCGGGGGCCGGTACCGGCCGGAAGGGCCGCCGCTACGGCGTCCTCGTCCACATCCGACACTCGGACGAGGGGTTCGATGCCCGCGGCGCGCAATACCGACCGGCGGGCGGGTGACGCGGACGCGAGGACCAGCCGGGTCACGTCTGAAATTCTCCTGAGGTCGGTGTCAGAACCGCAGATGCGACAGCTGCGGGTAGGAGTACGGCGAGAACGGGGAGTTGCCGCGGTGCATCATCGTCGGCTTGCCCCACAGATCCTGCGGGCCGGACTCGGCGGGCGCCGAGCCCCCGGCGGCAGCGGTGAACACACACACCAGCGCGGCGATCTCCGCGTCGGTCGGCGCACCCTTCTCGATCACGAGGAACGGCTTCTCCCCGTTCGTCGCGGCGGCAGTGCCCGCGGCGGCTTCGGTCGCGGTATCGGCCGGCACATCCCTGGTGGCGAGGTCCAGTTCCGCTGCGGCCAATACTTCTTCTTCTGCCACAATCGTCACAGTGCCAGATCCTCTCTCTTGCCCCGAGCGGGCTCGCGCGGTTCAGCGGAACCCGGTCGATCTTCTCTCACCGATCGCATACCCGAAATCAGTGTGCGGCCTACAGAGCGTATCGCCGGATCACAGCGGGATGTTGCCGTGTTTCTTCGGAGGCATGGTCACCATCTTCCGCTCCAGCAGCCGCAGCGCGGAGACGATCTGGCCGCGAGTATGCGACGGAGGGATCA
Source organism: Nocardia sp. NPDC004568 (assembly GCF_040609955.1). Lineage (NCBI taxonomy): Bacteria > Bacillati > Actinomycetota > Actinomycetes > Mycobacteriales > Nocardiaceae > Nocardia > Nocardia sp. NPDC004568. Next base: position 3,054 of record NZ_JBEXLL010000147.1, on the reverse strand, counting down.
CCGCGTCCACGTAGCCGCGTTCGGCGGCGACGTACGGATTGACCAAGGTGTCCTCGTACTCGTTCTGCAGTTCCAGGCGCAGTTTGTCCACGTCGGACCCGTCGCGGGCGGCATCGGCCAGCTTCTTGCGGTACACGAATCCGACCGCGCCGGAGGCGCCCATGACGGCGATCTGGGCGGTGGGCCAGGCCAGGTTCACATCGGCGCCCATATGCTTGGAACCCATGACGTCGTAGGCGCCACCGTAGGCCTTGCGGGTGATGATCGTGATTTTGCCCACAGTGGCCTCACCGTAGGCGTAGAGCAGCTTGGCGCCGCGCCGGATGATGCCGTTGTACTCCTGGTCGGTGCCGGGCAGGAAGCCGGGCACATCCACCAGGGTGATGATCGGGACATTGAACGCGTCGCAGGTGCGGACGAACCGCGCGGCCTTCTCCGACGCATCGATATCGAGGCAGCCGGCGAACTGTGTGGGCTGGTTGGCGACGATGCCGACGCTGCGGCCGTCGACCCGGCCGAAGCCCACGATGATGTTCATGGCCCGCTCGGCCTGGATCTCCAGGAATTCGTCGTCGTCGAGCAGCCGGCGGATGACCTCGTGCATGTCATAGGGCTGGTTCGGCGAATCCGGGATCAGCGTGTCGAGTTCGAGATCCTCCTCGGTGAGCGATTCCTCGATCGCGCCGGGGATCGGGTCCGAGGCCGGGAAGCGCGGCGTCTCGGCGCGGTTGTTGCTCGGCAGGTAGGACAGCAGGTCCTTGACGTAGTCGAGGGCGTCCTGTTCACCGGAGGCCACATAGTGCGCGGAACCCGACTTCACCATGTGGGTGTGGGCGCCGCCCAGCTCCTCCATGGTGACCTCTTCGCCGGTGACGGTCTTGATGACGTCCGGCCCGGTGATGAACATCTGGCTGGTCTGGTCGACCATCACCACGAAGTCGGTGAGCGCGGGGGAGTACACGTGCCCGCCCGCGGCGGCGCCCATGATCAGCGAGATCTGCGGGATGACGCCGGAGGCCTGGATATTGCGGTGGAAGATCTCGCCGTAGAGGCCGAGCGAGACCACGCCCTCCTGGATACGCGCGCCGGCGCCCTCGTTGATACCGATCAGCGGCCGGCCGGTCTTGAGGGCCAGGTCCATCACCTTGACGATCTTCTCGCCGTACACCTCGCCGAGGCTGCCGCCGAACACGGTGACGTCCTGGCTGAAGATGCACACCTCGCGGCCGTCGATGGTGCCGTAGCCGGTCACCACGCCGTCGCCCAGCGGGCGCTGCTTGTCGAGACCGAAGTTCACGCTGCGGTGCCGGGCGAGGGCATCGAGTTCGACGAAGGAACCCTCGTCGAGCAGGGCGAGGATGCGCTCCCGCGCGGTCATCTTGCCCTTGGCGTGCACCTTGTCGATCGCGGCCTCACCCATCGGATGCTGGGCTTCTTCCAGCCGATTCCGCAGGTCAGCCAGTTTGCCGGCGGTGGTGTGGATATCGGGCGCACCTGCCGAATCCGGCGTGGGCTGCTGCTGGACACTCGTCATGGCTCGGAGTGTAACCAGAGCCGCACCGCGCTGTTAACCCAGATCCTGCTACTGGTGAGTAGAACCCGGTCGAGAAAACCCCAGGTGGACAAGTCGTCACCGGTTCATATGTGTACCGCGAATCGCGGCAAACGTCCACACGACACGCGACGGTGATCCGTCACAAGACCAGCCCCTCCGGTTCGTTAGCGCGCGGCCCGCGATTAATTCGCTTTCGCTCTACGGTGCCGGACAATACCCTTGTGGCAGGCCACTTTTGGAACACAGAGGGGAGGTGGCCCGCTATGTGGCACTGGACAACTCGAGACGGCCGATTCCCGGAGGCCTTGGCGTTCACCCGGGTGACCGAGCCGGAACCCACCATCACCGAAACAGTCGCCGAGAGCGAATCCGAAGAGACCGACGCCGTGGAGAACGAGGCGATGTCCGCGGCGTCCCGGCCCATCGGCTACGACCTCGCCGGCTAGACCCGGTGGTCACCGCACCCGCCGTGCGGTGACCACCGGCCCCGGCCAGTACCCTGCCCTGGTGCAGAGGCCACCGTTGGACGTCGAACAGTTGCGGCGAACGCTGACCGGAACCCCGGAACTGGCGTTCTTCACCGGAATCGACGTGATCGAATCGACCGGATCCACCAACGCGGACCTGATCGCACGCGCCGCGGACCCGGATATCGACCGGGTCGTACTGGTCGCGGAAGCGCAGGAGAGCGGCCGCGGCCGCCTCGCCCGCGCCTGGGCCAGTCCACCGCGCGCGCAGATCGCCCTGTCCCTGCTCGTCCGGCCCGAGGGCCTGGACCCCGAAGCTCTCGGCTGGTTGCCGCTGCTCACCGGAATCGCCGCGGTCGACGCGCTCACGACCACCGCCCGGGTGCCCGCCGCCCTGAAATGGCCCAACGATGTACTGATCGAGGGCCGCAAGATCGCCGGCATCCTGGCCGAAGTCGCCGCCGCGGGCCCGCGCCCGGCGATCGTGGTGGGTATCGGCATGAACGTGAGCCTCACCGCTGACGAACTCCCCGTGCCGCACGCCACCTCGCTGGTTCTCAGCGGCGCCGCCGATACCGACCGCACCCGCCTGGTGCTGTCCTTCCTGACCCAGTTCGCCCGCCGCTACACCCGGTGGCAGGAATCCGGATGGGCCGCGGAGGCGCTCGCCGACGCCTATCGGGAACGGTGCGCGACGCTGGGATCGCGGGTCCGGGCGGAACTGCCGGGGGGCGGGGTGCTGACGGGGATCGCTCGCGATATCGATTCGGCGGGGCGGTTGCTGATCGAGGACCGGGCGGTGGCGGCGGGGGATGTGACACACCTGCGGCCGGGGGACTGAGAGTTCCGGCGGGGAGGCCGGGTTCCTGGGTCGGGGGGTCCGGGGCGACGAGGCGGAGTTGGTCGCTCTGGGGAAGTGGAGTCTGCTTGTCACGGTGGGGGGGTGTCCCTATGGTGTTCGTCAAGCCGCTGAGGTTGCTGGTGACCGGTAGGGCTGTTTGTTGCCGAGCATGGCGTAGAGGACGTCGCAGC
>NZ_JBEXLL010000146.1:0-6576 GCF_040609955.1 Nocardia sp. NPDC004568 | reverse complement strand
CACCGCTGGCTCTCCGGCGACGTGAAAGGACTCCCCTACCCCCACCACTGCCGCATCCTGGAAAAAATGCTGCCCGGACACACCGCCACCGAACTATTCGCCTCTGATGGCAAGGACGCTGACGTGCCTGGCGAACTTCGAGCAGCCGCATCGTCGTTTCCGGACCACGACCCGGATGCGATGCCGTCGGGGACGGCCGTGCCGCAGCAATCTGGCAGGCTCGTCAAGTCCCTTGTACCACCATTGGAGCCGGGTTTGATCCAGCGAGTAGATGAGTTCGGGGAGTTACGTGCCCTGCTTCTTTCCGCCGGCAGCAGCGACAGCGCAACGATAGGTGTGGTCGGCCCGGGAGGTTTCGGCAAGACAACGCTGGCTGGGCAACTCGCCCACGATTCCAAAGTGCGCTGTGCGTTCGAGGACATCTTGTGGGTTGAGACGGGTCCAGGCTGCGGCCCGGCGCGGGTAGTCGAATTGATCTCGGACATGTGTGTCCATCTGGGTGGGGGCCGGCCCGCCTTCGCCGATCCGACTCAAGCCGGTCTGCATTTGGCACATGTTCTGGCAGGTCGCGCTGTACTGCTCATCGTCGACAACGTGTGGTCGGCAAACGATCTGGCGCCATTTTTGCTGGGGGCCCCGCGGTGTGTCCGGCTGGTCACCACCCGGAATGCAGCAGTGTGCCCATCTTCATCGTTACTGTTCCGTCTCGGCGCCATGGATTCCGGACAGACTCGCGAGTTGCTCCGCCGGAACCTGCCCGGCTCTGCAGTGGATGGTCTATCGCCGCTGGCGACGTTGTGCGGAGGTTGGCCGCTGTTGGCCAGTGTCGTCAGCGGCGCGATCGGACACGATATCCGTGCCGGCGCCGGTGCCGACCAGGCCATCGCCTCAGCTACCGAGATGCTGCGTCTCGATGGGCCCGGTGCATTTGACGTCTGGGACACCGACCAGCGCCGCGCTGCGATCGGTCACGCAATCTCGGCCAGCTTGCGTAACCTGGACGAACACGTCACGATCCCCGGGACCGAGCGCCTGCGTGACCGCTATCTCGACCTCTGTGTATTCCCTGCCTCGACCGCGATCCCCATACCCGTACTCGCTGACTGGTGGAAAGCAGCCCACGGTTGGAGCCTGTCGGTGACACGCCGGTTCTGCCGGCTGCTGGCCGACCGATCCATGATCAGTGCCCACCTCGCAGACCAGGATGCGATCGTCCTGCACGACGTATTCGTCGCCTACCTCCGGCACCTGGTCGGCGAGCAACAATCCGACCTGCACCGGTCCCTGCTCGATGCCTTCCGGCCGGCCACGGGCAGCTGGCGAGACACCAGCGCGGTCGATTACCTGTGGCGCAGGCTCTCCTACCACCTGGATAAGGCCGGACTCATCGACGAACTCGATGAGACGTTCTCGTCAGTGGAGTTTCTCGCCGATAAAGCGCTGCGATGCGGGCACCACTCGTTGGTGCTCGATCACCAAATTCTGGCCAAGGTATCCGAGGCGGCCCTCGCTCAGCAGTTGACAAGCGCCGGACATCTACTGCAAGGCTTGGCCACTCTCACAGATATCGTGGCAACCCTGCACATTGTCGCCGCTCGAGCGGGCCACATGATCGACGTAGCCACCGCTGATTACAGCGGCTTCCGTGTCCGCACGGCAACCTCGGTGCAAAGCGAATCGTCCGGTCACATCGGCGCGGTCGTATCCGTAGCAGTCAGCGGCAATGTTCTGACTTCAGGAGGTGAAGACGGCACCGTACGGTTGTGGGACCTCAACCGCAAAGAACTCACCCACAAGTGTAGGGGGCATACTGGCTGGGTCCATGCCACCGCGGTCTCACCCGCCACGACTCTGGCCGCGTCCGCCGGCGACGACACCGAAATCCGGCTGTGGGATACCGCCTCCGGCGCCGTCATTGCTGTACTCAACGGCCACACTCAGCGGATCCGATCTCTGGCCTTCACCCACGACGGAACGAAGCTCATATCGGGGGCAGAAGATCACCTGGTCTGTGTGTGGGACGTCAAACAAGGGGCACTGCTCCGTCCGCCCACCATCAATCCAGCCCCGGTGTGGTCGATCGCTGTCTCCCCGGACGACGCCTTGATCGCCGTCGGCGGGCAAGACGAGACCGTCCGACTCATTGATGCACGCGCCGGAACATTGCTGTCCGAAGCCGTCGGACACACCGACTGGGTGCGTACCGTGGCGTTCACCGGTGCCCGCACATTGATCAGCGGTTCAGGTGACCGCACGACCTGCACCTGGACGATTGACCACCGACACCAGCTCGTGGCCGGGGAGCAGCGACGATTCGCTGACCGTGTCCGCACGGTCTCCCGCCGCGCGGACCGTGTCGTCGTCGGGACCGAGGACGCGCACCTACACGTCATCGACTCCGAACATCTGACCGCCGATATGGCGATGCCGCCCGGAGTCGACTGGATCCGCTCCACCGCCATCACAGACACGGGGGATGTGATCGTGGCCTGCGAAGACGGCGCGGTCCGGTGCTGGCATCAGGGCCACCTCACCACCATCTCCCCCGGTACCAACACGGTGTGGTCGGTTACGCATACCCAGGACGGCGGCCACACTGTCCTGGGAGACAGCGTCGGCACACTCACCATCGCCGACGAGTCCGGCGCCGCGAGCACACTGTCGATCGGACACGGACGCGTCTGGTCCCTCGACTCGGCAGCGCACTATATCGCCGCGGCCTGCGAAGACGGGACAGTCCGGCTCCATTCGACCGCCGACACCGACCAATCGACAGTGCTGGATACAGAGGCACGCCGCATCTGGGCGGTGGCGATAGCACAGTCCGGCGACCGGCTCGCCGCAGCGGGCGACGACGGCCGGGTCCGCGTATGGAATCTTCCCACCGGCACGCTGGCGTGGGATGCCATCACTGATGCCGGGCGGATCCGCTCGCTGGCCTTCAACTCCGACGGCTCCGTACTGGCCGCAGCATGCGGCGATGGCAGCGCAAAACTGTGGAACAGCGACGGGAATCTCCTGATGCAGGCACAGGCCGGACAGGGCTGGAGCCGCACCGTCGCCCTCGATCCCACTGGCACCCGCTTGGCTGTCGGCTCCGGTACCGGCGACATCGTCCTCCGCGACACCGCCACCGGCGAAGTCGTATGCGAACTCGCGGGCCACACCGGTCGGGTTCTGATGCTCGGGTTCCTCGACGACCACTTGATCTCGGTCGCTGCGAATGGCACGGCCCGATGGTGGAGCCTGACCGGGGAACTCGACGCCGAAGTCCGGGTCGACGCGTCCTGCCAGGCGGCCGGCTTCGATGCTGCCAGCCGGCGTGTCACGATTGCCACCGCCGCCGGAGTGACAGCTTTGACCGTCCCCCGCCAGTCCGCGAACGGAGCATAATGGCCGCCAGCACCACCACCGTCTCGACAATCGTGTCCACGGAACCGGAATCGTTCGCATGGAGCGTTCTGACTCACCGGCACCCCGCCATCATCAACCAGGTCCGCAACGCCCACCCCTACCCGCCCGACATCCAGCACCGCCTCGAAGCACTACGCGAACAGATCACCACAACCGTGCAGCCACTTCCCGAGGGCAGCCACGGAAAACCTCAATGGGACCAGTGGGGCGCCGAATTCTACGGCAGGCGGTGGCTGGACATCCCATTCCTGTGGGCCGAAAGCTACTTCTACCACCTGCTGCTCGACGCAGTTGGCTACTTCGGGCCCGGCCCCTGGCAAGGAATCGACCCGTTCACCCGAAAACAGGCCGAACTCGACGACCCCGCGCTCGCCACCGAGCTGGCCGCAGCGCCGAAACCTGAAAGCCTCTCGCCTGAACAGCGCACTACCGCACTGATCCATGCAGCTCTCTGGGGAAACCGCGCCGACCTCGGGTTTCGTCTGTCCGGATCCCCCGGAGCCGCTGATAACGCGCCCGGCAGCATTCTCGACGACCAGACCGAGGCGGTGGTCGACTATCTCAACAACCACACAGCCGGCACACTTGTCCTCATCGCCGACAACGCCGGCCGCGAGCTCATCCCCGACCTCTTGCTGGTCGACCACCTCCTACAGAGGCACCCCGCGTTGATGGTCGAACTACACCTCAAGCCGCGGCCCTATTACGTCTCCGACGCCACCACCACGGACCTGCTCGCCGCCCTCGCCCGCCTCGCGGGCATTCCCGGGCACACCCGCTCAGCAGCCGAACGACTCAACGATGCACTGGCCCAGGGGCGCCTGCAGTTGCGTGTGCACGAGTTCTACTGCGCCCCTCTATCATTCCACCATCTGCCCACCGACCTGCGCGCCGACCTCGCACGAGCCGACACCGTAATCCTCAAGGGCGACCTCAACTACCGGCGCCTGGTCGGGGACTGCCACTGGCCGGCCACCACCCAGTTCACTGCACTCACCCAGCACTTCCCCACCCGGGTAATCGCGCTGCGCACCCTCAAATCCGACGTCGCGGCAGGCATCGACGGACGCGTGCTCGCCACCCTCGAAGCATCCGAACCTGGCTGGCGGACCAGCGGAGCCCACGGGGTAGTGCAGCTATGCGACAAACATCCGAGCACCTGCTGACCCGAAGGAGCTGTGGTGCCCGAAGCACTGTTCGTGGGTCTATCGACCCTCGATATTGCCTACGCCGTCGATCGATACCCGGGCGAAGATACAAAAACCCAAGCTTCGGATCAGTTCCTGGGCGCCGGTGGACCCGCCGCCAACGCCGCGGTCGCGTGCGCGATTGTGTCGGGCCAGCCCACGACGCTGATCACCGCGCTCGGCCGCCACCCGATCGCCGACCTCGTACGCCACGACCTCACCGACAGGAACCTCACCCTGGTCGACACGACATCTGAAAGCACAGACAAGCCGCCAGTGTCATCGATCGTGGTCGCAGTGGAAGCCGGATCGCGCACGATCGTCGGTCTCGATGCAGCCCGAATCCAAGCGCCATACTCCCCCAGCCTCGATCGATACGTCGACGAGGCCACGATCGTCCTGATCGACGGGCACCATCCCGAACTGGCGATAGGCGTGGCACGCCGCGCCACAGAGATCGGAACGCCGGTCGTCCTCGATGCCGGCCGGTGGAAGCCGATCCACGACCAACTCCTACCGCTGACCGATATTGCGATCTGCTCCGCAGACTTCACACCACCCGGCTTCGAAGGCGACACCGCAGCGTTGATCGATCACCTATGTTCAGCTGGGCCCAAACACGCCGCAGTCACGCGAGGCCCGGACCCGATCATCTTCGCCGACGACGGCCGACACGGCATCATTGAGGTCACACCGGTCACCGCCGCCGCCGACACTCTCGGCGCCGGGGATATTTTGCACGGCGCGTTCTGCGCCTATTACGTCCAGAGCCGCGATTTCGTCAACGCGCTCACCCGTGCCTCAGAGGTGTCGACGTTGTCGTGCCGCACCTTCGGTACGCGGAACTGGGCTACAGCACTCAGCTGATCACAACGTAGTTCCCGCCAGTCTCGCGCAACACGATGTCAGCGCGATCCCGCGTGCCCGCGATCAGACGGGCGTTCGGCATATCGCTGTCGGCAATCTTGACCTGCGCCTGTTCAATCGTTCTGCCGCCCTGGAGATGACGGACGGTCAATCTCTGCTCGATAACGTCGTCGGCGGCGTCGAGGTACCACACCTCATCGAGCTGAGCGCGGACCTCGGCCCAACCAGGCTGTTCGAGCAGCAGGTAGTTGCCCTCCACGACCGCCAGTTGCTGCGCGGCGAACACTATGGCATCGGGCACGGGATCATGCAGGTCGCGATCGTAGAGCGGCCACGGTATACGCCGCCCAAGTGGAGCTTCACGCAGCACTTTTAGACGCGCAACGAACCCCGCGACGTCGAGGGTGTGCGGTTCGCCTTTGAGATGGAGGGCCCCGACCGCGTCCAGTTCGGCGGAGGTCTTGTGGAAACCGTCCATCGGGGCGATCTCCGCAGGCACAGCGTGCCCAGCCCGGACTGTGGCGGCCAGATTCTGCGACAACGTCGACTTGCCTGCTGCAGGAGGCCCAGCGATTCCGAGCATGTGCCGCCGACCCTGTGGAATGCGGGCCGCCACATTCGCCGCCAGCTCGGCCACAGACACTTCAGAACCTGCACGCATCCCGGAATTCCTTGCACGAGAATCAAGCCAGTGCAACCACGTTAGCAAGCCCAAGAGGCCCCGCCGGGCGTCGATGATACCGATCCGGGGTTCCGCCAACTGCACGGGAAGTAAAGAGACTTCCCGCACCGGCGAATGTTTACCGCGCGCTGGCCGTCTGCTGGGCACGCTCAACCGGTCAGTCGCTGCACCTGGTCCCCTCAGATCGGCTCTGCGGGAGCGCCGGGCTCGGGTTGAAGGTGATCCGGGCAGCGACACCGCCGAGGGCCGCGAGCCAACCGGCGAAAATCATGCACCAATCAGCCCGGCGCCGGAGCGGAGGCTCAAAACTATGACGGATACGCTACGGCACCTGACTGGGCCCCGGTGGCGGATCCACCGATCATGCGAGTTGCGGTTGGTTGAACTCGGTCGGTGTCCATTGCTGCCGGAACGCTTCAGGAGTGA
>NZ_JBEXLL010000145.1:0-6597 GCF_040609955.1 Nocardia sp. NPDC004568 | reverse complement strand
GGTCGTGAACGACCGACGCTTCCGAGACACAGGGACATCCTTCCGCAGGATCAACGATCCTGCTAACTCGATGTCCACTACCCGGGGGTTCCTCTCACCGACGAAAACGACTCCCTGCCAGGCGGCATCCGAGGGGTCCCCCAGGCACGGGTGCCCCGATCCGCCGCCCAAATACAAGCGAACGGATCGAGGGCGCCGGACTCGTGCGTGGGGGTCCATGTCCGGAGGGGGAATCGACCACTACGCCCACGCGCTCAACCATCGAAAAGTCCTGGCTATCAACCAAGCGTAGCTCCCGGTCTGCCGAAACCCTCAGGACAGACAAGCCACATGTCGGTGCGGCCCGGGCTTCGGTTCATCGGACGGAGCGGCTTCGCCAGTCGGCACCGGACGCACCGACGTTGGTCGTGGCAAGTAATGGACCCGATCCCCCATCTTTCCACGGACTGGTCCATTACACCCCCGCGCCTCGGCCGCGCCGCCGACGCGCCTCGACTTCTGTCACACAGAGCGGAGTCTTATCCGGGCTTCGGCGATGGGTTTTCCTATCTCTGTGACCGCCCGACTGATCTAACTTCGCGGGGTATCGCGGCGGACCAGCGCATCCCGTTGGGAGCTGGTGGCCCAGCTCAGAAGTCTCCCCTACCGGGCACGGAATCCAGCGCGAGAATGATCCTATCGAAATCACGCACCGACCGCCGACCGTACTCTGGGTTTTCTCGAGCGATCAGATCTACGGCCTGCGCTTCGGTCGCGAAGCCATGGCGCGATTTCTCTTCCATGACATACGAAGGAACCAGGACCCAGTTACGGCGTGCTGTGTCGAATACCCAGTCGACCTCACGCCGCTCGTCTCCGACAATGCGCTGAAGAGCCTCCGCAACCCACATGGGTCGGGGTTCGGCAAAGCGCCATACCACCAGCGGTGGCCTGAAATACTCGCCGTCGTCGTCGCCGCCGGCATGGCGGTACCATTCAAGGGAACCGAAACGGCGCAGGCGCCCAATGAAGTCACTCGAATCCATCATCCCACCGGTTCGATCGTCGCACCTGGATTGTCCCCCAGCATAGTTCTCCGCCATTGCTCGATCGGGATGGGCTCCGGGCTATGCCTTGGGTCGTAGACGTATTTTCCATCCGTGTAGACCTCATGGTAAAGGAACTCTTCGGGGATACCATATTCCTCAACAGTGAGTTCCTGACCCGGTGCCGGTTCGATTTTGAGGATCTCACCTACTTCACCTGCCGTCCTCTTCAGTTTCTCGGCGATCTCGGAACAGTCTTCACCCGGATTTATTCCCTCCGCCAGCATCCGCGCCATCTCGCCAGTGACATCCTTGTTCGGCGCAATCTCAGGCACCGCCTCACCCGGACCGAGCACTCCGTCGTCGTCGATGAGCACCTTCATAGCGATGATGGCGCCGAGGGAAGTGAGGGTGCTGCCGAGATCGGGGACCCCGTCGAAGGCTTTGATGGTGCCGACAGCTCCAGCCGCCGCCGTCGCGAGGCCGAGCACTCGGAACAGGCGGCTGGCCTGGTAGGCGGTGCGGATGGCGTTGATGCAGTTGCCGACCATGACCGTCACCCCTCCTCCGGCCGCGGCAGCGGATGCGCCCCAACTGAAGAAGGCCGCGGCAGCCCCCGCCACGACAGTGATACCTATGGCCCATTCGGTGCTGGTGATCGTTCTGTCGATCTCGCCTCGGACTTCGACCATTCCGGTGTGGTAAGCGCCCACGGGTGTGGCGAGGTTCTGGGTCGCGGTGGCCAGTTGGGCGGCGCTGCCGCCCAGGGTTTCCAAGTGGTCCAGAATCGGCTGGAGGTTGGTCCTGTCCTGGACCGTGTCGAACAGCCCGACGATTGCACTGACCTTCCCGGCAGCTCCGGTGATGGTTTCGTGCGCAGCAAAACCCTGCCACACCAGGGCAGCCTTGGCGAGGCTGTCGACGTCACCATTGGGCAGTTTGCCGAACTCATTGATGATTCGCGCGATCAACGCATCGAAGAGCTCCTGGACACCGCCGCCGTGGTCTATACCGAGGCCGTTGTCGCGTACCGACGTCGGGATATCGACCTTGTGTTCGGTCATCTCGTGGACCTGCGGGCGTGGTGGCGGCGGATCGGCCCGGGCGTTGAGTCCGTAGTTGTAGCCGGCCGCGTACAGCACATATCCAAAGTTGGTCAGCGCGTCCGCCAGGTTCGTGCATGCTTGCATGGTTTCCTGGGCCGAGCGGTCGTAGGCCTTACCCCATTCCTTGCAGCCGGGTGCGTCACCGGCCATCCCTGCGCATTCGCCCTTGACCGCATCGTGGACAGGCTTATCGGCGATGCGCAGCTCGGTGGCCAGGTCGTGGCATTTCTTGGCAGCTTCGTAGTAGAGCTGCCAGTCGATCCTGAGGGGGTCACCCACGCAGCATCCTGCTGTTCACATCAATCGCTCGGGTGTACCGGTCGTGCGCGGCCCTGGCAGCATCGGCAGCTGTTCGTACACCGTCGGCAAACTCGCGAGCGCCAGCGGACCATTGGCGGTGTGCATCGGCATATGCCTGCGCCGCGACACTTTCCCAGCCTGTCCCTTGCAAGGTGGCCACCTTGTCGTCGATATCATCGAGGTTGTCGGCGAGAAAACCCGCAAGACCGCTCAACCGGCCGACGATCTGGTCGAGATCTTCGAGATCGACCTGGAACTCCGAAGGCATGACTCACAACCTCAAACTGCTGAAAGCATCCGAAATGCCGTCGTCGGTGGCCTGATAGGTGTCAGCGGTGACGCCCAGCTTCTCTGCCATCCCTGTCAGCGCATCGATGATCCGCACACCTCCATCACGCACATCCGTCCATCCCGCCGCGAACTCGGCGGCGTCATCACCGACCCAAGACCCGCCGGTCAATGAATCCACGTCGGAACCAGCCGACTCCAACGCCCGCCGCAGTGCATCCGCGATGCCGTAGACATATCTGCCGACACTGCGGACTTCCTCGGGGACAACCGAAACATCCTGCGGACCTTGAAGCCCCCCATCATCACCCACGCAATCAGATTATCGACCGGCTCGGCTCCTGTCGATCGTGGCCTGACACCACCATCCGGGATCATCCAAACCTTCCTCCGAACCGGACAATCAAGAGCGCCCCTGCTTCGGCAGAATGCGCCCGACCTACTGTCAACGAAATGCTCACGTCGCCTCACCCCCATCGAGCATCAAGTTCCGCTAGTTGCCCATCGGTACACAGCTGGGCAGTTGTTCGACGAGCCATACACGGGTTGCTCCGTCTTCATGGTTGCGGGCGGCCCGGACCACATCGTCACGGAACACCCTGCGGGTAGGGCCCGGGCAAGATGACATCCTTCCAGGCCTGCTTGGCAAGCCAGATCGGTGTCACCTGTCTGCGCAGCAGCCTCAAGCCTACGGAACTGGGCTCATCGCCGAGGACAGCGAAACTAAACGACGACCGACCATGTCCGGTATAACCATGCAGGTCAAAAAGTATCCTTCCCGCGCACGCGGGGGTCGTCCCGGTGAATCGGGCGCGCGAGTTTGCAGGTAGAGATCCTTCCCGCGCACGCGGGGGTCGTCCCCACCTCTCCGGCACGGCGGTCGATATCAACGCATCTTTCCCGCGCACGCGGGGGTCGTCCTTGCGCGCCGTCGGCCACGACACCGGTGCCAGAATCCTTCCCGCGCACGCGGGCGTCGTCCCTACGTGGAAACCGAGGTCAAGAAGTCCGGGTGGTCTTTCCCGCGCACGCGGGAGTCGTCCCGTCTCAAGAATTCCATTCGCGACGATGCCGCCGTCCTTCCCGCGTACGCGGCGGTCGTCCCACGGCGCGCTAATGATGACCTCTACCTGCATGTTTACATGGCACACACGTAGGCATCGGGTGGCCGCCACGGTCGCGGCGCTGACCGGCGAACCCCACCCGCTGGCCTCTCATCCCGAGGCCACTGCACCGGCCCGATAGTCACCTACCCCGTGACCCGCAGAAGGGAATTCCTCTGCGCCCACCGCCAACACGACCGTCATCGAATCGACCACGATCACCGAGGAGCAGTCACCTCATGATCAAACCACCGGCCACACTGTTGCGCGAGGTCCTCGTGGCACGGCTTCTTCTGGTCGGTACTCAACGCCGCCGCGGCGGTCCGTATCACTGGCAACGCTCTGCACGCGACCGCGTTGCCGTACTGGCCGCCGCCGTCGCGGTCATTCCACCGTCGGCGTTGCTGGCCGCAGTCCACGGCGTCGCGCTGCTGCTGCGTGCGCACGCCCGCGCGGCACACAACTGGTCGCCACGGCCATGACCGCGCCAATCACTGCGGGCGTGTTCTGGCTCTCTTTCACCGCGCTGCGCGCACTCACAGCCACCGCCGGGATACCGGCCGGGGAGGCGTGGTTATGGCCGTTGACCATCGAGGGCCCCATGGCCCAGGCCACCGTACCCTTGCTCGCCCTTGCCCACTCCAGCGCACGCCGCACCGCTGCCCCCGCCCACCATGACCCCGACACAGCGCGACAGAACATTCCCCGCGGCCGATACCACCCCGCATGCGCCGGCACCATCAAGTCGCGTGCGCACGCCGGCACGCACCCCACGCACCGGGCAGCCCGGCCTATCCGATGGTGCCGCCAGTCATCTACCCGCTCGACCCGGTGCCGACTCTCGAAGAATGGACTCAGACCGCTTGGCATGTCGCTCCCGGAGGATCGCTGTGCCTGCTGAGATCGGTCGGAGCGTGGCCACCCGAGGCAAGTATCACCGAACTCTTCGCCAAAGCAGCAGGCTGGCGAATCGAGTACGCACTGATGAAAGCTGGGAGGATCGACCAAATGTCGGTAAACGGCATCGTATCCGACCCCTCACACGACCACCTCATCGCAGAAGCCGCACTCCGGCCAAGCGGCCTTGACGCAGAAAGCCCAGACCACGATGCCGACGGACCGCACTGACGCGTTTATCGTCTTGACCCGCGAGGGTGCAAAACTCATAGCGGACTCCACCATCACCGCCGGCGGCATTAACCTACGATATGCGTCGGTCTCGGACACGTACATCGTCCATAGCATCGAGAAGGCCCGCAACACTTGGATTCAGGCCGATATCCTCCGGAAATTCACCGCGCTGCGATGGAACGACACGTCCCACGTCGGACAATGGATGAACCTGGCAAGCAGCGACCTTCATCTCCACCATCTCCAACTCCTGCGCCGGCCGGGCACCGCAATCCCATACGAAGCGTTCCGCGCGATGGTGCCCGGCGTCAGAGATCCGAGCACCGGACTCGGGTTGTTGATCAGCTACGCCTCGGACCTCGACCCTCAGCTGCGTGGGGCCGGGGCCTCCGAATTCGCCGGATGGCTCATCGAACGCGACGGAGTCCGACTCGTCCAGATCGCTGTTGAACCCGCAATCCTCGGACTCGACCACCTTCGCGACCACTGGCCCGTAGACCTGCTCGCATCCACCTCGATCATGCTGGTCGGATGTGGAAGCATAGGCGGCGCCGCAGCACAAGCCCTCGCCGCCTATGGCATCGGAAATATGCACCTGGTCGACCCAGACCGATTCCTCTGGCACAACACCGTGCGCCACGTACTCGGACCCGAAAGCGTGAGCCGCCACAAGGTCGATGCCCTCAAATCCCGGCATCAACAACGGTGGCCGCAGCAGAACGTCACCGCACATCGACTCGACGTGGTCGACGACGTCCACCACATACGCCCCCTGATCGACACAGTCGATATCGTGCCTTGTACCGCTGACGGCATCGCCCCACGACGCGTCGTCAGCCACCTCGCACGCCGAGCAGGTAAACCCGCTGTCCTGGCCTGCGTACTCGATCATGGCTCGCTCGGCGAAATTTTGCGACTGCGACCGACACCACGCTACGGATGTCTGCTGTGCTCACGACAATACCTCGCGAACCTCGGCGCCATCGACACGGAGGCCGACCAAGAACTCGACTATGGCACCGGCCACACCCACCAACCGATGACCGCCATCCCCCCGGATCTACACCTCATCGGCACCCTCACAGCCAAGGTCGCTGTCGCGACCATCCTCGAATCCCGACACGGCGACCACACCCAGCGCCTCCCCGGAGAACACGCCATCATCGGACTACATCCTGCAAACAACCTCACTGCGCCATTCGATCTCACCCACACGACCGACATCCACTGGGCCACAATCCCGCCACCGCGATCCGCGTGCCCAACCTGCAACCCGACCTCGCTCAAATGAGGTGCCGCATTACTCCCACCGCGCTTGAGACCATCGCGAACGCAGCCCAACAGTCCTGCGACGGCCTCGAAACCGGCGGCATCATCTTAGGAACCGATCGCAGCGGTGACATCCTCATCACGAGCGCGGGCACCCCGGGCCCCAAGGCACGCAGAGCGTCTCATTCCTTCCACCGCGACCTCGACCACGCCAACCACCTCGCCACCCTTGCGTGGCAGACCGACGGCAGCCAATGGATCGGAGAGTGGCATACGCATCCTGACCTGACCCCGCTGGTTCGGTCCGGGGGTTGTGAGAGTCTGAATGCCCACGTTGTGGGCGGAAAGGCTCGATATTCATGGCGACACGGAAAC
>NZ_JBEXLL010000144.1:0-6655 GCF_040609955.1 Nocardia sp. NPDC004568 | reverse complement strand
TGGAACTCGCGCCGCCGTCGATTACCTTGAACATCCGGGACGTACCTTCCCACCCGGCGTTGGCGCGCCAGGCTGATCAAATCATGGATTCGAAGATCATCCGGGAGGGTACATCCCTCCCGGTCATCCACAGGATTTGATCATTGCTCCGGTCTCGGATACCGCGGCGCATATTCAGCAGATCACGGAATCCGCGCGTGGTGACGAAGCCGGTTTTCGCGCCCTGACGAGTCAGCACGGCATTGGTCGCGATCGTTGTGCCGTGCACGATCGTGGACACGCCGCCGAGGAATTCCTCCAGCGATTCACCCACGGCGTCCGCCGCCTTCGTCAACCCGTTCATCAGGCCCTCGGAGGGGTCGTGCGGAGTGGTGGGCGCCTTGTAGATCCGGCCGGCACCGGCTCCTTCGACCACGAAGAGGTCCGTGAAAGTGCCGCCGATATCGATTCCGACGCGGCGACCTGTTTTGATTTTTGCATTCATAATCGAAGCCTCTTCGTACATTGATCCATGAGAAACCGATGTCGGGATGAAAGCGCAGCGGCACAGTCGAACTACAGCGAATGAATGGATTCATCGAAAGGTGCCGCGGAATTTCTGCCTAGAGGCGCTTTTTCATGGACCGAATGTAACTCGCTTCACAAAGCGACCGCAACCGGCCCGTTCGCCTGAGCCGAACAACCAGATGTGCGGTGTGATCCGCCCGGCAGTATGCGGCGTGGAGCGGGCCGATGAGCGTCTACAGCGGGCGGCGATTCTCGGGAACCGGGGGTTTCGGATGAGACAGGCGCTGCGCGGCCTCGACCACCGCCCGGGCGTAGCCGTCCCCCTGGGCGGACAGGGGCAAAAACAACCGGTTACCTCGGCGAAACATCCCCACATCGACGGCCTGTCACAGCAGGAAACGGCTATGAGCCATCGCAAGGAGGGAGGGCGTTCACTCTGTTCAGGGGCGGTCTGACACCACCGTCACCGCCGCCGCCCACGGACGTGCGGTCTCACCTGCTGGGCAGCGAGCAGATCTGCACTACGCGCCGGATCCGCCGCACGGGCGGTACCCGGCCGTCCTGCGTCGAAGCCTCAGCTTTCGTGGTGGGAACGGCCCGGCCACCGTGCGTAGGGAATGCGGGCGATGTCCAGTACCTCACCGATCGTCGACCATTCGTTGCGACCCAGACGCGCCAGTGGACGCAGCCGATCGATCGCGGGAAGCGTGTTGCCACGGGCGTCCGTGCGCATCACGGCGGCATCGACCGCGGCGTGCAGAACCCGGCCGATCACCACGGTCGAGTCACCGAGTTCCAGGGCGTGTTCGAGCCGGCACTCCAGTGCGACCGGTGACTCGCCGACCCGCGGCGGTGCCACCGTCACACTGTCCTCGGCTGTGAGCCCGACCTCGGTGAACTCCGACAGCTCGGCGGGAAAATCTGTGCCGGTGGCATTCACCTGCTCGAACATCGATTCGGCGGCAAGGCAGACGACGAACTCGCCGGTCTCGAGGACGTTGCGCAGCGAATCCTTCCTGCCCACCGAGGTGAACTGCACCATGGGCGGCGCCACGCACGAGACCGTGAAGAAAGAGTGCGGAGCGAGGTTGTCGACTCCCGTAGCGGACCGGGTCGACACCCAGGCGATCGGACGGGGAACGACAACACTGGTCAACACCTTGTAGAAGTCGCCGTATCCCACCACGTCGGGATCGATACCGGTACGCATACGGCAACTTCCTCCTTCCAGCGCGGTACTCACCGGCACGGACGTGCGCCACACGCTCCACCGCATACGGGCACCCGGCAGGAAGTCGCGTCTGTACACATATCCGCCACCAGCGACGGACCATGTTCGCGTTCGACACATGTCACGATGCGTTCGCACGCTATCATCCGACACCGTCGACGCGGGCTCGGTCACCGGCTCCCCGCCGAATACCACCGGAGAAGACAAGTCGGCGCGATCACCCTCGACGCCGGCACCCGATCACGCAATCTCCTCGCCATCGCACATCGCCAGCGCTCTGGGCCCGGCCCGCTACACCCGGCACAGTCTCCGCGCGGGCGCCGACTGGATCGCCGATATCCGGTCGCTCCCCCACCGGCTGTCCGCGTGCGGCACGGTAGCGGTGTCCCTGGTCGCCATCGGGCTGTTCGGCGGCATGCCGCTGCTCCCGCTGTACGACCGGACCGTCCGCCACGAAGGAGCGTTCGACGCCGGCCACGTGGTGTCCGTCGGTGTCGTACTCGGCCTGACCGGCACCTATCCGTTCACGCAGGTCGACATCGGCACCTCCTGCGTCTGGCCGAGTATCGCCCTGTTCAACCGCGGTACGGCCTCACGTCGGTGATGACGCCGACGATCTCCGCCGGCTGTTGCACCAGCAGACGAGATCGGAGAACGCACCACTGCGGTCCGGCCTCGTTAGCCGAGCCCGCCCCCGGGTACAGCCGGATGACCGGCCGATTCGACGGGGTGACCCGGCGGCACCCGTCTCCTCGCGGAATGAGAACTGTCGACGCCCGGAGCCGATCGGAATCGAGGACGTGATACATGCGATTGCGGCGCAGCAGACCTTACGGGCCCGGCATCGGACGGACCAGGCGCGGACGTGGTTTCTCCTATCGGCACAGTTCCGGCGAGCCGGTGTCCGACGCCGAAACCCAGGAGAGAATACGCAGCCTGGTCATCCCGCCCGCCTGGCGGAAGGTCTGGATCTGCGCCGAGGCCAACGGTCACATCCAGGCCGTCGGCGTGGACGCTGCCGGGCGACGACAGTATCTCTACCATCAGCGCTGGCGCCGCGACCGGGACGAGGAGAAGTTCGACCGGGTACTCGAGCTCGCTGCCCGGCTCCCCGAATTACGTCAGCGGCTGCACGAGGATCTGGATACTTCCGGGCTGGGCAGGCATCGTGTCGAAGCGCTGGCGATCGCCCTCGTCGATCGAGGTGTCTTCCGCGTCGGCGGCGAGGAATACGCGGAGGAGAACGGCACCCGCGGCGTCGCCACCCTGTTGCGCGAGCACGTGCGTATCACCGGCGACACCATGCAGTTCGACTATGTGGCCAAAGGCGGCAAACAGCGATGCGTTCGCGTCAGTGACCCCACGCTCACCCGGGCATGCCGGGCCCTGCGGCGCCGCCGAGCCGACAGCGAGCGGCTGCTGCTCTACCGAGACCGGGCAGGTTACCGGGAACTGCACGCCGAGGACGTCAACGCCCGATTCAAAGAGCTCACCGCGGCCGACTACACAGTCAAGGATCTGCGTACCTGGCAGGGCACAGTCCTTGCCGCCACCGGTTTCGCCGCGGCCCAGCGGCCGGCATCGGCACGTGGCCGGAAACGGGTGCGGCAGCAGGTCTTCGAACAGGTCGCCGAAGCGCTCGGCAACACTCCCGCGGTGGCCCGGGAATCGTATGTGGACCCCGGGTGGTCGACGCATATGAGGACGGCTCGACGATCGCTGCCGCTCTGCGGCGGGCGAACCGGCTCGACGACGACTGGGACCGTACCGAGATCATCGAGCGCGCGGTACTACGGTTGCTGCGGGAACGGGCGGGTGATCGCCGGTAGTCGAGCCCCGCACCCGCGTGAAGTGCCGACAGTCCTTTCCGGTCCGGCCATCACGGCCGCGAACCGGCACCGGTGCTACCGCGACCCCGAACATAGCGGGGGTCGGTCCAATACCGCGGGTCACGGCCGTAGTGCGGCGTCGAGTAGGCGCGGTCCCATGGCGCGCCGGCGGCGATGAGCTCACGCCACGGCGCGACCTCGACGTACATCACCCGCATGGCGTTCAACGCCCCGGCGTGCAGGTCGGGTCCGTCGGTGGTGACCGCGTCCTCGGCGACGGCGACTTCGAAGTTTCGTTCCAAGGCGGCGCGGACTGTCGCCTCTACGCAGACATTGGTCTGCAACCCGCATACGATCAGACGGTCGACGCCGAGGACGCGGAGGACGGGTTCGAGTTCGGTGTAGGCGAAGAAGCTGTGCCGGGTCTTGTCGAGTACCAGCTCACCCGGCTCCGGCGCTACGGCGTCCATGATCTGCGATCGCCACAGCTTCTCCGTCGGCGACAGCACCGGCAACCGATCGGCGCGGCTCGCGCGGTGCCGAGCCGACCGCGGTGTCAGCGCCGACGCGGACACCTGGCGCGAATAGATCACCGGGACCCCCTGTGATCTCGCCTCGTGGATCAGCGACCGGCATTCGGCCACCACCTCGTCCCGCCGCCACAGCGGGGGCCATCCGTAGGCTTCCCGGACATCCTGCACCAGATACGAGTTCTGCACGTCCACCACGAGCAACGCCAGCGACCCCATGTTCACCCCTTGTTTCTCGAAAACCGCTGTGGCCCAACCCCTACAGCAGGTGAACACCCAGTATGCGGTGCCGGTCGGATCGGCGGCGCGTGCTCGGGTCACCGGACACGACCGGGGGCGCGCACCTCCTGCGGCCGGCGCGAGGATCGGGGGGGGTCGCTCCGCCCGGCCGGGCGGAAACGTGGCCGCTCGCCCCGGGCCCGGCCGGAGACGGTGCGGGCAGTGCGGCCGGTGAACAGGAGTATCGGTAACGTCGTTGTCCGAGGAGGTGTCGGGACGGTGAACACCGCGATGTTCCGGGCGCGAGAGGAGCGGCGGCGCACGATCGTGGCCGCGGCGTCCGGGTTGTTCGCCGCCTGCGGTTATCGGGCGGCGAGTATGGACGAGATCGCCTGTCGGGCCGGAATCAGCAAACCGGTGCTGTACAAGTCGTTCTCCGGCAAGCTGGAGCTCTATCTGGCGGTTCTGCACGAGGCGGTCCAGGTATTGCGCGTCACGCTCGACGCGGCATTGGCCTCCGCCCGGGATATGCGATCGATCGTGACGGCGACCGTGACCGCGGTGTTCGACTTCGCCGGGAACCATGCCCGCAGCGCCGCCCTCTTGGCCGGAGCCGCCGACGCCGAGGAACCGGCGGCGCAGCGGATGGCCCGCCAGGCCACCATGATCTGCACCGATGCCCTTTTGCGGGCGTTGGCACCGTCCGCCTCGCTCCGGGCCGAGCGGGGATGGCTGATCGCGGCCGAAATCATCGGGATCGCTCAGTCGTGCGCGCGGGACTGGGTGGTCACCGGCAAACAATTGCCCGAACACGAAGCCGTCGCCACCACCGCCGCGCTGTGCTGGACCGGCCTGGCCGGTGTTCAGCTCGCCCCGAACCGTCCGGTTCCCGCCGTCGACTGAGCACCGTCTCCCGGGGGTGCGGCCGGAAACCTGGCGACATGCGCCCTCGCCGCCCCGCTCGGCGCGAACGAGGCCACGCACAGCGGAAACCCTGCGGTGCGGCATCGTGGACCGGGGGCCCGGTCACTCGCCCGGCGCGGTCCAGGTCGATTTCCGGCTCGGCTCCGGACGGGGGCGACGCGGCAGTCAGTCCTGACTGCCGCTGTCCGCTACCCACGCGGCGATCTGCGCACGGGAGGTGAAACCGAGTTTGGCGAGTATGTTCTCGACGTGGCCCTGAGCAGTGCGCGGCGAGACCACCAGTTCGGTGGCGATCTGCCGGTTGCTGAGGCCCCGGGCCACCAGGGCGGCGACCTCCCGTTCCCGTTTGGTCAAGGGGGTTTTCGCGTCCGGGCCGGCGGTAGCACCGGTGGGTTGCTCGCGCAGCGCGTAAGTCCTCGCCGCGGCAGCGCTCATCCTGTTGCCCCGCGCGAAGGCCGCGTCGAACCCGGCGTCGCCGAGAACTTCTCGCGCCGCCCGCTCGCACTCCTCGTGGAAGTGCGACAGCGTATCGAATACGCGGCCGCGGCTGCCGCCGGCCGGCCAGAGGTGGCGCGCCGCTCCCATGAGCACTGCCGCCCGCTGTGCTTCCCGGCGGTAGCAGGCGACCCAGGACAACGCTTCGAGGCAGAAGGTCACCACCAGGTGGCTGTCGAGCGGACGGTCGATACGCAGGGCTTCCTCTATCAGCTCCTCCGCACGGGCGATATTGCCGCGTCGCCATTCGGCGACGCCCAGGCTTCGCAGGGCCAGCGCGCGATACAGTATTCCCCCGCACCCTTCGGTGATGGCGATCAGCCGCTGCTGATGCTCGATCGCCTTCTCCGTTTCGCCGCGCATCTCATAGGTCAGGCCCAGCAGGGTCGCGGCATGGATATGCAGATGGCCGGTGACGTTCGAACTGTAGACCTCGATAGCGGACTCCAGGAGCGGCGCGGCACGCGCGGGGTCGCCACTGAACAGAGCCAGGCCGGCTGCCGCGTGGTTCATCTGCGCCTGCGACATCGGCGTCGGTTCGCGTTCGGCCAGCACCCGGCCCTCCTGCAGCCATGTCGCCGCGGACCGGAAGTCGCCCTGCGCCGCCGCCAAGGCGATGGCCACGCGCAGCGCCTTCACCCGGCCGGATATCGAGAGCGCACAGGGATGGGCGAGAACCCGCTCGATCCAGGACCGTCCCTCACCGTAGAAACCGCGGAACATCCAGAACTGCCACAGCGCGGAAGCCGTATCCAGGCCCGCGTCCGCCGCCTCCTCGGTGTCCTCGGCCAGCGCGGATTCGAGAGCCTCCCGGAGATTGGGGTGCTCGCGCTCGAGCCGAGCGATCCAGCCGGGCTGCGCAGGGCTGATCCATCCGGCCTCCGCATCCAGTGCCAGCCGTCGATACCAGGCCCGGTGCC
>NZ_JBEXLL010000143.1:0-7123 GCF_040609955.1 Nocardia sp. NPDC004568 | reverse complement strand
GGGCAGACCAGCAGCCACCCGCTACCCGAAAACCAGTGGGCCGCGTGCCTGCGGCGCGCGGCCCCACTCAGCAACTTCATCGGTGGATCGAGGCTCAGGGTGTCCACCCCCGCCCCCACGATCGCCCGCTCGCGCACCAGGAACTCGGCGGTATCCGGCGCGAACCCCGGCGCATGCGGCGTTCCCTCCCCGTCGAGGTTGACGAAGGCGCCGGGTACCTCGAGCCGGCGTTCCCAACCCGAGTACATCGCCACGAAAGCCCGCTCCGGGATCCGGCCGTGCCGGGTCTCCCAGGCACCGATATCGTCCACGGTCACCGCCGCGTCCGCATCGGCGCCGGCCCGGGCACTGATATCGATCACCACCAGCGGTGCGACCAGATCGCGCGCGGCGAGCACATCGGTGGACTGCGCGCCGCGACGGTGCGACGGTGCGTCCACATGCGTACCCGTATGCTCCCAGTACGCCAGCAGGTTCTGGTCGAAGCCACCCGCGGCTTCCCAGGCGACCGGCACCATCGAGAACGGTGGGACTCCCGGCCATGTCGGGGTCCGCGCACTGAGTGGGTGGGTCAGATCCACGACTCCGCCGACGGCGGCGTGCGCGGACACTGCGGGAACGACACCCCCCAGTACGACCGCGGCCCCAGCTGTCAGGAAAGCACGCCGACCGGGACGGGGCAGGTCGCCGGCGGCCGCGCGCAGGTCTCGGATGATCTGTGGTGTGCACATTTCGCGGGCAGCTTATTCGAGCCCGGGACGAATACGGCCGTATGCCACGCGCGATCGCGAAACCCGCGCGGCGACTTCCGGCCATGCTCCCGGAGCGGCGGCCTCGGTTGGCCCGAGCCCGGCGCGGCTCGGGCCAACCGTGACCCGCCGGCGCGATCAGGTCACCGCACCGGCACCGCGGAGCGGAGTAGATTCGCCGGCGTGACCGAGGATCGTGGACCTGTCTTCGACGGGGTGAAGATCGGCAGACCGGCGACAGGCGCGTTGATCGACGCGGGATACCGGACGATCGACGAGCTACCCGAACACCTCCACGAATTGCTTCCGCTGCACGGCGTGGGACCGCGTGCGGTAGCGCTGCTGACCGAGGCGCGCCGGGTCGACCGATGAAACGGGTCTGCCGTGCGCGGGTTCGGGTGGCATCGCCGTCCCGCTCCGGGCGACCGATTCCGGCCGCCGCGGCCGACCCGCGCCGAGGCGATCACCACAGCTCGGTCGGCGCCACCTCCGCGCCGATTCAGCTGGTGCGCAGGTAGGAAAGGTCCGGCCACGGCGGTCGCCGCAGCACCGCGAGCGCGGCGATCACGGCGGCGAGCAGCCCGATCCATTCGCCCAGCAGCGCGATCCGGTTGACATCCACCGCGGGAACCCAGGTGGCGGCGCTGTCGCGGACCACGAAGATCCCCGCGGGCCGCATCGGCGAAGTGGAAAGGCAACCGCGGCGCGAGACGGTGATGACGATGGCACCGTCCGCCGTCTCGAACGGTTCACCATAGATCGGCGCGGATTCGGCCGCGGCCGCACCCGAGCGTTCCCGTATCACCATGTGTCTCGATCCCGTTCCTCGCGCCGAGCTGCACCGTTATCGGTGCGCGGTGTCCGGAAGACTACGGCGCGGACGCGGACGCCGGAGCCGATCCGCATTTTGGGGCGCCGATCGGACCCGCCTCCGGCCGGTCGGATTCGACAGCGTGGGTGGGCAGTGAAAAGGTCGCGCCAGAGCATTTCTCGGTGCCGGGAATGTCCGAAAATCGTGCTATAACGCACTGAGGTGCGGCTCCGAGCCGGGCAGGTATGCCCCGCGCCGGCTCACACCGCGTATTCGTTGTCGTGGCTGTACGGCCGGCGCAGAGAGAAGTATCCGATGAGTCCGACCACCGTCGAACAGCTCGAGATCGACCCTCCTCTGCCTCGTCCTGCAGGCGCCGAGCGCCTGCACCCTCTCATCGGCGCAGTCGAGGAGAATATCAACCGGTCGATACTGCTACTGGCTTCGGGAGATCCGGGAAGCGCGCCGGATTTCGCCAGATGGCTCGACGATAAAGGACTCCCGGGTGAGGACGACTTGGACGACCCGGAGCAAGAGTCCGTCATGATCGACAAGTACAAAGGTCGGCAAGAAGATGCGAAGGCGCTGAGGAGAACCCTCGACCAGCAGAACGCGAGCATCAACGACTCTCAGGTGGCCGCGTTCTCGACCTCGAACGATACGTACCAGAACATCATGTCGATTGTCAGTGAGCTTCGCGCAGACCTCGCCGACACACCTGCCCCGACGAAAGGCGAGGACGGCGTCTACCGTCTACCTCGGGGTGAAGAGTTCGCATTACTGCGCGCCCTGCTGAACGCGGTCGACCGAGTGCATGACGAAGTCGACAACGCGGCGAACACCATCAACACCCACGCCCGCCAGATCGATGGGTCGGTGCCGACCGTCCCGGCCGGCTATCGAACCAACGGCGGCGGTGTCACTCCCGTGAGTGCCGCATTCCAGGCCTCGCCGAGCCAGGCCAGCTATAAGATCACCAACCCGGACGATCCGGTGGGCAGCACGCTCGAACTGGCGCGGAGTCAGCTCGGGCTCACCGAGGGCTCCGGGAACCGGGTGAACGCACCCTACAACATCAACGACGCGTGGTGCGCTTCGTTCGCCAGCTGGGTGTGGGATCAGGCGGGTTATGACGTGGACTGGACCAACAAGAACTACGTACCCGCCATCTGGAACGACGCCATCGGCATGGGTTTGAACAGGGATAGCGTCACCCAGGCGCAACCGGGCGATCTGATCGTGTTCGACTGGGAGGGCGACGGGACCCCGGATCACATCGGCATCGTGGAATCGGTCAACGGCGGAACCATAAGCACGATCGAAGGGAACACCTCGAACGGCAACGGCCCGGATGGGGTACTCCGTAAGGAGCGCGCGATCAACACGGGCAATATCGTCGGCGTTGTCAAACCGCCACCCACAGGGTCGGATGTACGGGTGTAGCCGTCAATCCGACGTCACTCCCTTCCTCAGAAAGTATTCGTGGTCGCGGGTCGGCACTGGTCGCGTTGCGCCGCCACAGTTCCATACCCGGGCCGCCAGCCCGTGTGGCTCGCCTTCTCGGGATCGTCTCGAAGCCGACCGGGCGAGATGAGGACCGGCCCACTTCAGGCGCACCGCTCCAGGCGTATACGTAAACTTCTTTCATGGATCCACTGAGCCTTGCGGTCGGCGCCGGCCTCGTCGCAATCGGCTGGCTGGGCGGCCGATTCGGGTCACGGCGGCGAGCCGGCTCGACACCGAAACTCACGGCACGCTGCGGTTGCGGACACGACATGGCGTTGCACGACCGCGAGACCGGAAAATGCC
This sequence comes from Nocardia sp. NPDC004568, assembly GCF_040609955.1. Classification (NCBI taxonomy): domain Bacteria; kingdom Bacillati; phylum Actinomycetota; class Actinomycetes; order Mycobacteriales; family Nocardiaceae; genus Nocardia; species Nocardia sp. NPDC004568. The sequence continues at coordinate 3,754 of NZ_JBEXLL010000143.1, read as the reverse complement.
ATGCCGAACTCTCCCGCAGGGGAATACACGGCCTGCGCGAATGGGTCGGCTGCAACTGCCGCCGCTACACCGGGCCCATTCCCCTGGAAGAGGTGTTCAGTCCACCGATACTCCCGCCGGAGTCCTGAGCGCGGCGCGATCGTCGCGGGCAGCACGCGATCCCGGGGACCGACAGGCCGACCACCGCACAGGCACGTTCGCGAGCCCGGTAACAAGCCTCGGCCCGATGACCGTCCCGGCCGACCCGCCGCAGACGATGGTCGATCCGCGCAGGGCCTCGACGCCGCGGTACGAACCGACCACGGACCGGTAGGCGATGCAAGAGGCCGTTCCGGTAGGAGCATCCGACGACGATGCGGAAGGCTCCGCAGCACCCCTCGTGCGTGTCGGTGCTCCTACCGGGACCTGAACGAATCAGGTCAGGCAGCGGCCCATTTCTCCGGATGGAGATGATGCTGGACGAGCGCGTTCGCGTGCCCGTGGCCGAAACCGTGTTCGGACTTGAGCAATTCGACCAGTTCCTTGTGCGAAGCCGACCCGGCGGCACCGAGGACCTTCTTCCACTCCTCGATGCTGCGGCCGTACTTGGCCTCGATGGACGGGAAGTAGGACGCGGGTCCCTTCGGGGTGGTCGCCATCTTCGATCTCCTTGCTGGTTACGAACTCGATAGGTGAGACGGGAGACTCGTCGAGATCTCATCGCCCGCGCCGCCTATGTGTCGTGGGTCACTCTCCGATCGTTACCGCCCGGAATTGCCGACCAGGCGGCTGTCTCATGCTCACGCGACGTGGAGCTCAGGGCCGGGCTTCTCTGCCGACCCGTGGTCGCGTCCACGGCCCCGAGGAAGATGCTCGCGCGGTGCGGGCGACTCGGCACTGCCCGGCGAGGCCGATCCCGTCAGCTCGCCGGGCACGGGGTCAATATCGTCTCGAGCTCGGCGAGCACCGCGGTGAATGCGTCGCGCTGCTCGGCGGACAGACGATCGGTGAGCGTGGTCTCGTGCGCCAGTAGCTCGCGCACGACATGCTCGGTGAGCCTGTGCCCTTCCGCGGTCAAGCTGACCATGACGCCGCGCCGTGTCGCCGGGGCCGGTGCGCGAGTGATCAATCCGGCCGTTTCCGCCCGAGTCAGCCGCTGGGAGATGGCCCCGGCGGTGACCAGGCTGCGGGCCGCGATCTGGAGGGTGGTGAGCCGATAGGGCGGACCGGATCGGCGCAGCGTATTCAGCAGAGCGCGGGTGGCCTCGTCCACGCCGAGCCGCTGGAGCGCGGTGGCGTTCCTCGGTGAGGAGCTTCGCCACTCGCCATAGCGGCGTGAAGACCTGGATGGATTCGATACGTGCGTCCGGCAGCTCCCGCTGCAAGGCCGCCCGCTATCTCCGACGGGACAGAGGGATGAGCCGGACAGTCGTCGTCACCGGAGGAACCACCGGGATCGGCCACCGGGTAGCACGCGAGTTCGCCGAAGCGGGCGACACCGTAGTGATCACCGGACGCTCGGCCGAGCGACTACGGCAGGCGGCCGAAGAGCTGCCCGCAACAGACGAGTCCACCCGCCGAGTGATCGCGTCTGTGATCACTGAGCGGGTGGACTCGATGCCACGCACTGCGTACCGAAGGGGCTCTTCAGCCCCATTCTTGCAGGTCAGGCCTACACGTCGAAGTAGAGCTCGAATTGCCTGCAGGACGTTTGTGATCGTTGACGACGAGGGCAAACGGTGCTGATCAGGCGATTTCCTCGCTGGCAACGTTGGCGACTATCGGCCGCGTTCTGACCTCCTGCGGACGGATTGCGGACCGAGCCGATGGCATGATTGGAGGCCGTAATCACCCGTCCATGGGCTCCACCAGTATGGTTGTTGCGGGGTCGACGTCCAGAGCAGATGCCAGGGTGGGGAGCTCGGCACCGTCGAGGCCAGCGAGCTCAAGCGCCGCTTGTCCTGCGGTATGAGCAGCCTGGATCGGCTGACCGTTGGCGATGGTCTGATAGAACCAGGCTGCATAGTTAATGGCGTCGGCATCAGCGACCGCGTCGGCCATACCGATCGCGAATGGCACAACCTCTGAAACTAGGGCGTCCAGTTGTGCAGCGGAATGGCATGAGTTCAGCAGGATAAGCAGAGGCGGAGTGCTGGTTGCTTGGATCGCCTTCGCGAACGCACGGGCGGTGACACGTACAGCCGGATGGCCAACCTCGTCCACCTCGTCCTCGAACTCAAGGAAGTCCTCGTCACTATGACCGGAGAAGTGCACGACGTGGGGACGGAACCGGGTCACCCCTTCGAGCAGGTCGTTGGTCGTTGCAGCTGGACGAACATCGAATTCCAGCTGATCTCGATGAAGTGCAGACTGCACTGCGGCACGAATTCGTTTCTGCTCGCGGCCGACACGCAGGTCGCCATCAGAGGAGGCGCCCAGCAACAGCACCCGCAACTTTTCTGGTTTCGGCTTGGGAAGCTGACGCAGTACCTGTTCCACAGCGGACTCGGTGCTGGCGATGCGGGACTCGATTGCTGCGCGGGCTGCCATCGCTGCGCGATCAGCTTGCTGCTGCTCTCGTTGGCGGCGACGCTCCGCCGCGTCGGCCTCCGTTCGCTCGGCCCGATTCAACCTCGTAATGAGCGTGGTCTCCTCCCGAACGTAACCGTTCACCTTGACCTGCCACCTGTTCGCTTCCTTGCCAGCAGTCTCGGCTTCCTTTTCCTTTCGATCGGCCTCACGGAGCTTGCTGCTGGCGGTGGTTGTGCTGCTGCTCCGTGCCGCAGCCTGGCGCGCTTTTGCTGCATCGGCGCGCTTTTGAGATTCCTTCGTTCGGAACTCGCCTACCTTCTTCTCGGCCTCGATGCGCTGCTGCCGTTTTCGATCAAGCTGACTCCGGTACTGGTTTGCAGTCACAGTTCCCTCCTCCCCTGTCGCCCTAACCGCCCGGTTCCCACGCGCGTCCACGCGACAGTGTCTTCGAATTTGATGGACGAAATCGGTTGTGCTACTCAACAAGCGCTTTCTGCCCGTGCTTCGTTACGACATCGGCCTGAAGAACCACGCCAGCGCACCTCACGGCCTTTTTGGCCCTGATGGCTGGTGGTCTGCGCATCGGTGGGCTGGCTACCCGCCTGCCCGATAAGGCCTGCCGATCTCGCGTAGAGGCTCCGGGGTCAAGGGTGGCGAATGCCATCAGCGAAGCTGACGCGTAGCGCCCTTGAAGCTGGAGGGGCGCGGGAACACAATGCAGGCCACCAGTCAGCAGGGCCACGCGGCCGGAGGTCGCGCACATCCCACCCGAGAACTGGTCGATTCATGTGTTCGGCAACTCGGCGGGACGGGACCACGGCCAGTCACCCCGGGCGTTGCCGGCCGATTCGTGCTCGGGCTGCGGGAGACCAAGCCGGGTACGGCTCTCGTCGTGCCCACACTTCTCGGTTCTCGAAAATCAACCATGTCGGGTCGGAAGCGGGTGGCGCTGGCGTGCCGCCGACGCGCCGGTGGGGCCGCCAGCGTAGCCAGGTCCCGCCGTAGCGTGGCGGCGGCGCGCATGCGCCGCCGCTCTTGAACCTATATGGCGAAATTCGGCAACCACTTTGAGAAGAGGCGGGTTCAGTGGAACAGCCGTGAATCAGTCCAGAGCTGGACTGCTGTCAGATCGCGAGGTTCGTTTAGCCGCTCTTAAAGATCAGTTCAGAATGAGCTTCCGGAGGCATATGACCGAGCAGGCCAGGCTCAGTAGTGCTTGGTGGATGTCGGCGCGCCGTTCGTA
>NZ_JBEXLL010000142.1:0-7144 GCF_040609955.1 Nocardia sp. NPDC004568 | reverse complement strand
CCCGGGCCTGCCCGGTGCACCCGAACCCCCCCCCAACCCCCCTGTACGTGGACGCTTACGCGCGCCCCGCAAACCCGCACCGCCACCCGGGGGGAGCGTCATCCGACGCTCCCGCCGTTTCGCGTATCCGGGCGCCCCGGGCGCGGTACCGGTGGCGGCCGAGGGTCCGGCCACCTGGTCTATGCCGGGGCGCCGCCGTCGGCCGCGGCTACCCGGCCGTCCGGGCACGGACTATTTTCGTGCGGCCGGCGGTTGCCGCATTGCGTGACTGTGGTTTTGCTGCTCTCCGGGAGTACACGCGCCGGGTCGACCAATACGGCCGCGCTGCGCACAGTGCAGGCCGTGGCGCCGGAGGGGGTCGAGGCGCGCTGGTACGGCGGTCTGACCGATCTGCCCGCGTTCGTGCCCGAGGCCCCCGAGCCCGCCCATCCCGCGGTGCGGCAGTTACGAGAGCAGCTGGCGGCCGCGGACGCGGTGCTGTTCTGTACCCCGGAGTACGCGGGCACGCTGCCGGGCAGTCTCAAGAACCTCCTGGACTGGACCGTGGGTACCGGCGATCTCTACGGAAAGCCGGCCGCCTGGCTCACCGTCGCGGCGCCGGGCCGGGGTGACGGGGCCGTGGCGACGCTGGCGAGCGTGCTCGGCTATGTCGGTGCCGACGTGGACGAGCAGAGCTGTGTGCGCCTGCCCCTCTCGCGGACCGATATCGGAGAAGACGGGCTCGTCGCCTCACCGGCGTTCCGGACCGGCGCGGCCGAGGCGGTGCGCCGGCTGGGCGCGCGCCCGCGAGACTCCGGCACGGACCGTATCGAGTCCGGTATCCGCTAGGCGGACGGGAGCCGGCGCGCCCCGGTCAACCCGGCTATCGCGTCCGTTTTGCCAGATGAGGCAGTGTCCGGCTATGCTCGATCAGGTTGTCGACCAGTTCGGCACCACCAATCCGTTCTACCGAAGACCGTTGGTCGCCGATTTCGTATGGAATCGGTCGAAGGTCCGGCGAGAGTGCCGGCGGCCCACGCAGGGAGAGCCGAGGCTGGAGAATATGCACGCCTAGCCGTGCCGATATCTTCTTTCGCGCCCCGGAACGCTCTGCGTTCGGGGCGCTTGTTCTTTTGCCGGCCCCTGATTCGGTAGGGCATATCCATACCGACATCAGAGAGGAGGCGAAGTATGGCGAAACCCGAAAAGGTAGCCGCGGTCGCGGAGATCGCCGAGCAGTTCAAGGGCTCGACGGCCGCAGTCGTCACGGAATACCGTGGCCTGTCCGTCGGTGCGCTCACCGAACTGCGTCGTGCGCTCGGTGCCGACGCCACGTACTCCGTCGCCAAGAACACCCTGGTGAAGCGCGCTGCGGCCGAGGCCGGCGTGGAGGGTCTGGACGATCTGTTCGTCGGACCCACCGCGATCGCGTTCATCTCCGGTGAGCCGGTCGACGCCGCCAAGGCGCTGAAGACCTTCGCCAAGGACCACAAGGCGCTCGTCATCAAGGGCGGCTACATGGACGGCGCTCCGCTGTCCGTGTCCGAGGTCGAGCGGATCGCCGATCTGGAGTCCCGCGAGGTCCTGCTGGCCAAGCTGGCCGGTGCCATGAAGGGCAACCTGGCCAAGGCCGCCGGTCTGTTCAACGCTCCCGCTTCGCAGGTGGCCCGCCTGGCCGCCGCGCTGCAGGAGAAGAAGCAGGCCGAAGGCGGCGAAGCCGCCGCGGAGTAAGACCCGCGTCACCATTCGCGGAACGGTCGACTCCGGCTCGCCCGCGCAGACATTCACTATCGAAAGGAAATATCAATGGCCAACGTTGACGAGCTGCTCGAAACCTTCGGCAACATGACCCTGCTGGAGCTCTCCGACTTCGTGAAGAAGTTCGAGGAGAAGTTCGAGGTCACCGCTGCTGCTCCGGTCGCCGTCGCCGCCGCGGGTGCCGCCCCGGCCGCCGCCGAGGCCGCCGAGGAGCAGGACGAGTTCGACGTCATCCTCGAGGGTGCCGGCGACAAGAAGATCCAGGTCATCAAGGTGGTCCGCGAGATCGTCTCCGGCCTGGGCCTGAAGGAGGCCAAGGACCTCGTCGAGGGCGCGCCGAAGCCGATCCTGGAGAAGGTGGCCAAGGAAGCCGCCGAGGCCGCCAAGGAGAAGCTGGAAGGCGCCGGCGCCAAGGTTTCGGTCAAGTAATACCGACCGGCTCTGCCGGAAACGGGCGGTTCCCTCCGGGGGACCGCCCGTTTTCTTCGTATTACGACCGATTTTCTCGCGCGCTGGTTAACGGCGGTTCTGCGGTATCGAACTCGGCAGCCATGGTTACTCTTCGGTCAGGTCGGGTGTGCTATGGGCGTGCCATGGGTTACAGTGACCGGACTCGCTGTGACGTGACGCACCGCTTCCGGGTCTGTGGTGCAAAGCGGGTAGCTCGCTGAGAAATGTGGAGGTTGGCGTGGGCGTCGAGGTCAGGACCGAGAGTGTAACCAAGTCGTTCGGTTCACAGCGGATTTGGCAGGACGTTTCTATTACCCTGCCTGCCGGTGAGGTCAGCGCGCTGCTGGGCCCGTCGGGTACCGGTAAGTCCGTATTCCTGAAGTCGCTGATCGGCCTGCTCCGGCCCGAGCGCGGCTCCATCTTCATCGGTGGCACCGATATCACCACCTGTTCCAACAAGGAGCTCTACGAGATCCGGAAGCTCTTCGGCGTGCTGTTCCAGGACGGCGCGCTGTTCGGCTCGATGAATCTCTTCGACAATGTCGCGTTCCCGCTGCGCGAGCACACGAAGAAATCCGAGTCCGAGATCCGCAAGATCGTCATGGAGAAGCTCGAGCTCACCGGTCTGCTCGGCGCCGAGGGCAAGCTGCCCGGCGAGATCTCCGGCGGTATGCGCAAACGGGCCGGGCTGGCCCGGGCGCTGGTGCTCGACCCGCAGATCATCCTGGTCGACGAGCCCGACTCCGGCCTGGACCCGGTACGTACCTCGTATCTGAGCCAGCTGCTCATCGATATCAACGCCCAGATCGACGCCACGATCTTGATCGTGACCCACAACATCAACCTGGCCCGTACCGTGCCGGACAATATCGGCATGCTGTTCCGCCGCCAGTTGGTCATGTTCGGCCCGCGCGAGGTGCTGCTCACCAGCGAGGAGCCGGTGGTCAAACAGTTCCTCAACGGCCGCATGATCGGCCCCATCGGTATGTCCGAGGAAAAGGACGAGGCCCAGATGGCACGCGAGCAGGCGATGGTGGACGCCGGCCATCACCACGGTGGTGCCGAAGAGGTAGAGGGCATCATCCCGCAGATGAAGGCCCAGCCGGGGATGCCGGTGCGCCAGGCGGTGGAGCGCCGGAAGAACCGGGTGCGTGAGATCATGCACACTCTGCCGCATGCCGCGCAGGTGGCCATCCGCGAATCGCTCGATCAGAACGATGAGACGATGGTCATGTCCTACAACTCGGGGCAGCGCGCCGGTGACCGCGGTAACGATTTCCCCGGGTCGGATTTCGACACCGCGCAGTACCCCAAGGTGTAAGAAAAGCTTGTTTCCGAAAGCAGCGCGTCGGGTTCGTACCCGGCGCGCTGTTTCGTGTCCGGGGTGGGTGTTCCCGGGCCGCTGCGGCCGCCGTATCCGGCCGGAACAGGACCGATGCGGCGACGCGTTGGTGATCTTGTACCGCGGCCGCCCTTTCGAAGGAAGCCAGGTCGGCACGGCCACTTGACGAGTTTCGCCGGACCAGTCACGCTATTGGTGGCGGCTTCGGCCGCCGTCGGTAGTGGACGACCGCCAGCGCCGAATTCGTTGTCGGAGGCTCCGCCCGTGGACCGGAACGCAGCCAGCGGAACCGGCCCGGCGCGTCAGCCACGCAACGCTTCGCCGGGGTGGTACTTTGACACCTCCGTATAGGTAGGTGTAGGTTTGGACGTTGCGCTGGCTGCCTCCTGTCCATTCCTTGATCGCACTACGAAAGTCCCACCCTTCCGGTGTTGCTTCCGTTGTTTGCTGTTCGAGTCTCGTTCGGGTTGTGACCAGCGAGAATCCCAAAATGTAGCAGACAAGCGACGGTCGCGGACCACCACGCGACGCGCGTGAGGTGCTGGAAGGACGCATCTTGGCAGTCTCCACCCAGACAAGCGCCAATACGAAGCTGGGAGTTTCCGGGGGTATCCCCGGGGCTCCGTTGCGGGTGTCTTTCGCGAAGATCCGGGAGCCGCTGGAGGTGCCCGGACTTCTCGATCTACAAACGGAATCTTTCGCCTGGTTGGTCGGCACGCCGGATTGGCGTGAGCGGGCCGCCGCGCGCGGTGACGGCGGGCTGGTCGGCGGGCTCGAGGAGGTGCTCGAGGAGCTCTCGCCGATCGAGGACTTCTCCGGCTCCATGTCCCTGTCCTTCTCGGATCCTCGTTTCGAAGAGGTCAAGGCCTCCATCGACGAGTGCAAAGACAAGGACATGACCTACGCGGCGCCGTTGTTCGTCACCGCGGAGTTCATCAACAACAACACCGGCGAGATCAAGAGCCAGACGGTCTTCATGGGTGATTTCCCGATGATGACCGACAAGGGCACCTTCATCATCAACGGCACCGAGCGTGTCGTGGTCTCCCAGCTGGTGCGTTCGCCGGGTGTGTACTTCGATCACTCCGTCGACAAGAGCACCGAGAAGGACCTGCACAGCGTGCGGGTCATCCCGAGCCGTGGCGCGTGGCTGGAATTCGACGTCGACAAGCGCGACACCGTCGGTGTGCGTATCGACCGCAAGCGGCGGCAGCCGGTGACCGTGCTGCTCAAGGCCCTCGGCTGGACGAGCGAGGAGATCACCGAGCGTTTCGGGTTCTCCGAGATCATGATGTCCACCCTGGAGAAGGACAACACGGCCGGCCAGGACGAGGCGCTGCTCGATATCTACCGCAAGCTGCGCCCGGGCGAACCGCCCACCAAGGAGTCGGCGCAGACCCTGCTGGAGAACCTGTTCTTCAAGGAGAAGCGCTACGACCTCGCGCGCGTGGGTCGCTACAAGATCAACAAGAAACTGGGTCTGCACCCGGGCGAGGCGATCGACGGGTCCGTGCTGACCCGCGAGGACATCGTCTCGACCATCGAGTACCTGGTGCGCCTGCACGCCGGTGACCGCACGATGACCGCCCCCGGCGGCGTCGAGGTGCCGGTCGAGGTGGACGATATCGACCACTTCGGTAACCGTCGTCTGCGTACCGTCGGTGAGCTGATCCAGAACCAGATCCGGGTCGGCCTGTCCCGGATGGAGCGTGTGGTCCGCGAGCGGATGACCACCCAGGATGTCGAGGCCATCACGCCGCAGACCCTGATCAACATCCGTCCCGTCGTGGCCGCGATCAAGGAGTTCTTCGGAACCTCCCAGCTCTCGCAGTTCATGGACCAGAACAACCCGCTCTCGGGCCTGACCCACAAGCGCCGCCTCTCGGCGCTGGGCCCCGGTGGTCTGTCCCGTGAGCGCGCGGGCCTCGAGGTCCGCGACGTGCACCCCTCGCACTACGGCCGCATGTGTCCGATCGAGACCCCGGAAGGCCCGAACATCGGCCTGATCGGTTCGCTGTCGGTATACGCGCGGGTGAATCCGTTCGGGTTCATCGAGACCCCGTACCGCAAGGTGGAGAACGGCCGCGTCACCGACGAGGTCGTGTACCTGACCGCCGATGAGGAGGACCGGCACGTCCGGGCCCAGGCCAACTCCGCGGTCGACTCCGACGGCAATTTCGTCGAGGACCGGGTGCTGTGCCGCCGCGGTAACGAGGAAATGGAATTCGTCCCGGCCACCGAGGTCGATTACATGGACGTGTCGCCGCGGCAGATGGTGTCTGTCGCGACGGCGATGATTCCGTTCCTGGAGCACGATGACGCCAACCGTGCCTTGATGGGTGCGAATATGCAGCGTCAGGCCGTGCCGTTGATCCGTTCCGAAGCCCCTGTGGTGGGTACCGGTATGGAACTGCGGGCCGCGGTCGATGCGGGCGATGTCGTGGTCAACGACAAGGCCGGTGTGGTCGAGGAGGTCTCCGCGGACTACGTCACGGTCATGGCCGATGACGGCACCCGTAAGTCGTATCGGATGCGGAAGTTCGCCCGCTCCAACCAGGGCACGTGTGCCAACCAGCGGCCGATCGTGGACGAGGGTCAGCGGGTCGAGCGTGGTCAGGTGCTGGCCGATGGTCCGTGCACCGAGAACGGTGAGATGGCGCTCGGTAAGAACCTGCTGGTGGCGATCATGCCGTGGGAAGGCCACAACTACGAGGACGCGATCATCCTGTCGCAGCGGTTGGTCGAAGACGACGTGTTGACCTCGATTCATATCGAGGAGCACGAGATCGATGCCCGCGACACCAAGCTCGGTGCCGAGGAGATCACCCGCGATATCCCGAATGTCTCCGATGAGGTCCTGGCGGATCTGGACGAGCGGGGCATCGTGCGGATCGGTGCCGAGGTCCGTGATGGGGACATCCTGGTCGGGAAGGTCACCCCGAAGGGGGAAACCGAGCTGACGCCGGAGGAGCGGCTGCTGCGGGCGATTTTCGGTGAGAAGGCGCGTGAGGTGCGTGATACCTCGCTGAAGGTGCCGCACGGTGAATCCGGCAAGGTGATCGGTATCCGCGTCTTCTCCCGTGAGGACGACGACGATCTGCCTCCGGGTGTGAACGAGTTGGTTCGGGTGTATGTGGCGCAGAAGCGCAAGATCCAGGACGGTGACAAGCTCGCGGGCCGGCACGGGAACAAGGGTGTGATCGGCAAGATCCTGCCGACCGAGGATATGCCGTTCATGCCGGACGGCACGCCGGTGGACATCATTTTGAACACCCATGGTGTGCCGCGTCGTATGAATATCGGGCAGATCCTGGAGACCCATCTCGGCTGGATCGGCAAAGCCGGTTGGGAAGTCGAGGGCAATCCCGACTGGGCCAAGAACCTGCCGGAGGAGATGTGGGGTGCCCCCGCGGACTCCAATATCGCCACCCCGGTGTTCGACGGTGCGCAGGAGGAGGAGCTCAGCGGTCTGCTCGCTTCGACACTGCCCAACCGCGACGGTGAGCGGATGGTGAACGCCGACGGTAAGGCGACGTTGTTCGACGGTCGTTCCGGTGAGCCGTTCCCGTACCCGGTGGCGGTCGGCTACATGTACATCCTGAAGCTGCACCACCT
>NZ_JBEXLL010000141.1:0-7365 GCF_040609955.1 Nocardia sp. NPDC004568 | reverse complement strand
CGCCCCCCACCGGTCCCGCGCCCGGGGCGCCGGCATACGCGAACGGGCGGGAGCGTCGGATGACGCTCCCGCCGTTTCGCGGTGCGGTATTCCGGAGAGCGCTTACGCGTCCTCTTCCAGGAGGTTGCGGGTGCGGTTCGGGTCCACCGGGATGCCCGGTCCGGTGTTCGTCGAGACCGTCACCTTCTTGACGTAACGCCCCTTGGCGGTCGACGGCTTGGCGCGCAGGATCTCGTCCAGCGCGGCGCCGTAGTTCTCCACCAGCTTGCTGTCGTCGAACGACGCCTTACCGATGACGATGTGCAGGTTGGCCTGCTTGTCGACCCGGAAGTTGATCTTGCCGCCCTTGATGTCGTTGACCGCTTTGGTCACATCGGTGGTGACCGTGCCGGTCTTCGGGTTCGGCATCAGACCGCGCGGGCCCAGGACACGCGCGATACGGCCGACCTTGGCCATCTGGTCGGGGGTGGCGATCGCGGCGTCGAAATCCAGCCAGCCGCCCTGGATCCGCTCGATCAGATCCTCGGCGCCCACGGCGTCGGCACCGGCGGCTTCCGCCTCGGCCGCCTTCTCACCGGCCGCGAACACGATGACGCGGGCGGTCTTACCGGTGCCGTGCGGCAGGTTCACGGTGCCGCGGACCATCTGGTCGGCCTTACGGGGATCGACGCCGAGCCGGATGGCGACCTCTACGGTCGCGTCCGTCTTGGTGGTGGAGGTCTCCTTGGCCAGCCGCGCCGCGGCCAGCGGCGAGTAGAGCTTGCTGCGGTCGACCTTCTCGGCAGCGGCGAGGTACGCCTTGCTTCGTTTTGCCATGTTTCTCTGTCCTGTTTCTATTGGCGGCGCTCCCGGGGCGCTTCATGGTTACGCAGGCAACCGCCTGCGCGCCCGGCGCTCACGCCGCGAAGTCGTGGTTCAGCTGTGGTTATCGGGCCTGGCCGGCCCTCCCACCGAAAGCGGGATCGGCGAAATCAGCCGTGTGTGCTGTCGGATGCGCGCACCCGTGGGCGACACTCAGCCTTCGACGGTGATACCCATCGAACGCGCGGTGCCCGCGATGATCTTGGCCGCCTGATCGATATCGTTGGCGTTCAGATCTTCCTGCTTGGTCTTCGCGATCTCGCGCACCTGGTCCATGGTCACCTTGGCGACCTTGTTGCGATGCGGCTCGGGCGAACCCTTCTGCACACCGGCGGCCTTCAGTAGCAGCTTCGCGGCCGGCGGGGTCTTCAGCTTGAAGTCGAAGGACCGGTCCTCGTACACCGAGATCTCGACCGGGATGACGTTGCCACGCTGCGACTCGGTCGCGGCGTTGTACGCCTTGCAGAACTCCATGATGTTGACGCCGTGCTGACCGAGCGCCGGACCGACCGGCGGAGCCGGGTTCGCGGCGCCGGCCTGGATCTGAAGCTTGATGATCCCGGCGAGCTTCTTCTTCTTGGGGGGCATCTTTCTTTCCTAGGGTGTGGTGTTCCTTGCTCTCTGCAAGCTCCGACCCGGGACCACGGCCCCGGGAAACACAGGCGCCGCCTAGATCTTGGCGACCTTGGTGAATTCCAGCTCGACCGGGGTCTCGCGTCCGAAGATGGAGACGAGCACCTTGAGCTTCTGCTGTTCGGCGTTGACCTCGGAGATGGTGGCGGGCAGGGTCGCGAACGGACCGTCCATCACCGTCACCGATTCGCCGACCTCGAAATCGACCTCGATGGTGGGCTTGGCCTTGACCTCGCCGCCGACGGCCTCGGTACCGGCCGCGGCGGCGGCCGGCGCGGCCGCCTTCTTCTGCTGCGAGGCCGGCACCAGGAATTTCACCACTTCGTTGATGGTCAGCGGCGAGGGGCGCGAGGTCGCGCCCACGAACCCGGTGACGCCCGGCGTATTGCGGACCGCACCCCAGGACTCGTCGTTCAGATCCATCCGGACCAGGATGTAGCCCGGCAGCACCTTGCGGTTCACGCTCTTGCGCTGGCCGTTCTTGATCTCGGTGACCTCTTCGGTGGGCACCTCCACCTGGAAGATGTAGTCCTCCAGGTCCAGGTTCTGCACACGGGTCTCGAGATTGGTCTTCACCTTGTTCTCGTAACCGGCGTAGGAGTGGATGACATACCAGTCACCGGGAGCGCGGCGCAGCACGGCCTTCATCTGCTCGACCGGGTCCGGCTCCTCCGCGTCGGCGGTTGCGGGTGCGGCCTCGTCGGCAGCCTCGGGCTCGGCGTCGGACGCCGGCTCCTCGACGGATACGGCAGCCTCCTCGGCCGCCTGATCGTCGACCGGGAACTCGTTGGTGGTGTCGTTCTCCGGGGTGCTCACTGGGCACTCGCTTCCTGTGTCGTCACGTGCATCCTCTGCGTGCCGGGTTCGGGCGCGGCGTAGGACTTGCGTCCGGCCCGCGGCGCGGATCGGTTCACGGCGCCGGTGTCACCTGGCTAACCGAACAACCAGTCGACACCCTTGATGAACGCCAGATCCAACCCGCTGATGAACGCGACCATGAAGATCACGAACACCAGAACAACGGTCGTATAGGTGACCATCTGCTTCCGGTTGGGCCAGATAACCTTCCGCAGTTCCGCGATCACCTCACGCAGGAACTTGAACAAACGCACGAACGGATTGCGTGACCGTTCGCGTTCGCCGCGGCCGGACTTCGACTCGGCCTTACGGGCGGGTCGATCGATGGTCGCGAGCGAACCGGTATCGGACGCGGAGGACGAGACGGATCGACCACGCCGAGCGGAACGCTTTCCGCTCGGCCGCTGTACGGCGGCGGTGTCATCGCCGTCGTCGGCGCCATATCCGCCGCGGCGAGTGTCCCGCTCGTCGGTCACGTCGATCCTCTCTCGTCGCCGTTATCCAGGGCAGGGGCGACAGGACTTGAACCTGCAACCTGCGGTTTTGGAGACCGCTGCTCTGCCATTTGAGCTACGCCCCTTCGGCTGAACCGGACTGTCGTGAGGCCCAGCCACATGCGATATTCAGTTGTCGGTGCTGGTGTCACACAACACGCGCGCCGCCCCGGCAGGTGCCGGCCCCGTGGGCGGGGCCGGTGCGACCGGTCGGTCCGAGCCTACTCAGCCGGTACGGCCGCTGGTCGGAAACCCCGCCTGGAACCAGCCTTGCAGAGCAGCGCGCATCGGCTGGTGACCCCAGAAACCCGAGTGTACGGCACGGCCCGTGACAGAAGCCAATCAGGGTCGCTCGACCAGGTCAGGACAACTGGACGGTTGCCGTGGCCCGGCCGAAAATCTTGCGACCGCCGGATTTGGCCACGATCGCGATCACCGCCGTCCTTGTTTCCGGATCCGTCGACTTGATCTTGCCGGTGAACTCGACCTCGGCCGGGTCGGTGGCGCTCACGAACACCGGGCTGGTGAACCGGACGTTGTATTCCTTCACCGCACCGGGATCGCCCAGCCAGGAGGTGATGAAACCGCCGCCCAGGCCCATCGAGAGCATGCCGTGCGCGACGCAGTTGTCGAGGTCCACCAGCTTGACGACCTCGTCACTCCAGTGGATGGGGTTCGCGTCGCCGGAGACACCGGCGTAGTTCACCAGGTCACCGCGGGTCAGCTGGACGATCCGGGCGGGCAGTTCGTCACCGACGGACACCTCGTCGAACGACCGGGCGAACCGGGTCGGCACGATCTCGCCGACGGCCGGCGCGGGAACGACGTGGCGGGTACGCGGGGTGTGATCGGGAACCGCCGCGTCCATCCCGTGCATGAGCACCTTGCGGACGGCCTCGTTGAGATTCGGATCGATATCGCCACCGCTACGGCCGACCAGCGTCGTGTAGGTGGTGAGCACCAGCTCGTTGTGCTGGTCGGTGACGATGTTCTTGGTGACGATGATGTCGCCGCCGAACGCCTGCCGGAAGGAATGCAGGTGCACATCGCAGATCAACTGGTCACCGACCACGATCGGGCGGTGGAACTCCAGTATCTGGTCGGTCTGCATGATCTGGCTCAGGTCGTAGCCGGTGACGACCGTCTCGAACAGTTTGCGCTGTGCCAGGATCCCGACGAGGGAGATGAAGGTGAGCGGGGCGACCAGGCCGTCGTAGCCGAATTCCAGGGCGACATCTTCGTCCCAGTGCGCCGGATGCCCGTCCTGCACGGCGCGCGCGTATTCGCGCACCTTCTCGCGGCCGACCTCGTAGTAGTCGTCGACACGATAGTGGTGACCGACCATGGCGGCCGCGTGGGCGGCGGGATCGAAATCCGTATCCGTCGCGACCGCTTCGTCTGTACCGGTGTTGATTGTCACGGGAGGACTGTACCTATCTGACCCCGCAGCACGGAGTCTGCACGGCGGCTGGGCGTCGGGCCCGTAGATAGAGTCGGCGTGACCGAAAGGGCCGAGCAGCCGCCTGATCATCACCGCGGCCGGTGATCGGCCGTAGTGTCGGTGGTTCGCGTAACCACCAGAGGACCAGGACGCCGCCGTCGAGTAGGAATACGAACCCCGCAGCGCCCCCGGTCGCCTGACCGGAATCCGGCGAAGACCTACCACCGTGGTGCTGTGAACATCCGACACGCCGTAACCGCGCGCGCGGAGGCTCGGGACCCGCTGCTACCGCAGCGGCCTCACGCGAGGATCAGCGAGATTCGCGATGCGCCCGGTGCGTACCGCAGTTCGGGCAGAACTTCTTCAGTTCCAGCCGGTCCGGGTCGTTGCGCCGGTTCTTCTTGGTGATGTAGTTGCGATGCTTGCACTGCTCGCAGGCCAAGGTGATCTTTGGCCGGACATCGGTGGACTTCGCGGCCACGATATGCCTTCTTTCCGGTCAACCAGAGGGTCAATCAGTATGGGTAGCGATGGCCGGACTCGAACCGGCGACACAACGATTATGAGTCGTTTGCTCTACCGCCTGAGCTACACCGCCTTATACGCCATCTGCGACGGCGACGCCGCGGCTTGGAGTGCCGAGTCGGGACACCACCGGCAATCCGGCGAGCCCCCTAACGGAATCGAACCGTTGACCTTTTCCTTACCATGGAAACGCTCTGCCGACTGAGCTAAGGGGGCACGACCTCTCGGCAGCGGGAACCGACGAAGTCCTACCCGTTGCCTCGAAGACTTGAACGAGAGTACACACTGACCACCAAGAGCACCAAACCGAGTGGTCAAAGCCTATTTTCTGGCGAGCGGACCCACCGTACGCCCGGGCGCGGACCGCCCTGGACGAAGAAACCCCCGCCGGTATTCACCGGCGGGGGTTTCCTGGTGGCAGGTGTAGGATTCGAACCTACGTAGGCTTTCACCGACAGATTTACAGTCTGCTCCCATTGGCCGCTCGGGCAACCTGCCTCGTACCGCACTGTCGATCTTCCGATCACTTTTCCAGTGCGCTGAGCAGGATACAACGAACCCGCACCCAGAATGCAAACCCGCTGGCCAGATCCCTCGAACTGCCCCCGATCGCCATGGCCGCACAGCGGCGTCGCACCGACCAGGTAGCTTGCGTAAGCACCCAGGGTGATCCAACAGTGAACAGGAGCGCAGTGTGGCCGATTCATCATTCGACATCGTCAGCAAGGTCGAGCGGCAGGAGGTCGACAACGCCCTGCACCAGGCCGAGAAGGAACTGAACACCCGCTACGACTTCCGGGGCACGGGCGCGGGTATCGAATGGTCCGGCGAGGACAAAGTGGTGCTCACCGCGGAATCGGAGGAGCGGGCGAAAGCCGCGCTCGAGGTGTTCAAGGAAAAACTCATCCGCCGCGATATCTCGCTCAAGGCCTTCGATGCCGGCGAGCCGGTCGCCTCCGGCAAGACCTACAAGATCACCGGGACGTTGGTCCAGGGCATCGACTCCGAGCACGCCAAGAAGATCTCCAAGAAGATCCGCGACGAAGGCCCCAAAGGCGTCAAAGCGCAGATCCAGGGCGATGAATTACGGGTCACCAGCAAGAAACGCGACGACCTGCAAGCCGTTATCGCGCTGCTGAAAGGCGACGATTTCGGGATCGCTCTGCAATTCGTGAACTACCGCTGATCGAGCGCCTGCCGACCCGAGCCCTCAGCGGCCGGCCATCTGCTCCAGGCGCGCGATCCGTTCCGCCATCGGCGGATGCGTCGAGAACATCCGGGCCATCCGGTCACCGGCACGGAACGGATTGGCGATCATCAGATGCGATTGCGCGGTCAGCCGGGGTTCGGGCGGCAACGGCGCCGCCTGCACCCCGAGCTCCAATTTGCGCAGCGCCGACGCCAGCGCCAGCGGATCGCCGGTCAGCTCGGCACCCGACTCGTCGGCCTGATATTCCCGCGACCGCGACACCGCCAGTTTGATCAATCCCGCGGCGATCGGGCCCAGCAGAGAAACCAGCAGAACACCGAAGATGTTCGGCCCGGAATCACCCCGATTCCCGCCGAACGCCGCCGCGAAATAAGCGAAATTCGCCAGCCCGGAAATCACCGCGGCCATCGCCCCCGCGACCGAGGAGATCAAGATATCCCGGTTGTAGACATGAGACAGTTCGTGACCGAGCACGGCCCGCAATTCACGCTCGTCCAAGATCTGCAGAATACCGCTGGTACAGCAGACCGCCGCATGCCGTGGATTACGCCCGGTGGCGAACGCGTTGGGCGCATTCGTGGGACTTATGTACAGCCGCGGCATGGGCTGCCGCGCGGTGGTCGCCAGCTCACGCACTATCCCATAGATGGCCGGCGCCTCGATCTCGCTCACCGGCTGCGCCCGCATCGCCTTCAACGCGAGCTTATCGCTGTTGAAATAGGCGTAACCGTTCATCGCCACGGCGATGAGGACCGCGACGACCAGAATGGTCGTGTTCCGGAACGCTGCCCCCGCCAGAACTATCAGCGCGGAGAGCCCGACCATGAGCCCGAACGTTTTCATCCCATTCGCAAACCCGTGCCCGTGCATAGCACTCCTGTATACGTGGCGCGCGCCCGGACGCGCGAGTTTCGGCCAGAACCGCTACAGGAGGACAACGAGCTCAGCCCGCTCCGAGTTCCGGTGCTGTACTCGTCGGCGGCGCCGCGAGATCGAGGCCCCTCGGTCCCGCCGTGCAGGCGTCGAAACTCGCGCTTCACGCATGCGAGGTGCGGCCGGCCGTCCATGGACTGCGACCATCCAGCACCTTCGGCCGAGGACGGGACGGACCTCGCCCCTTCCAGAACCTCGCTGAACTCGACACCAGAAGGGCCCCACAGTTACTGAAGGCGATCAGCCCCCACGCCGCCCGGGCGGTCGAGTCGTCATCCGATCCGACCATCGAATGCCGACGCAACCCCATGCGTCGAGTCTTACGAGACACCTCCAAGGGTTGAGGCCCGTCTCGCCGTTTCGGCCTCGAAGCGCATGCGCCGCAGGCGCGAGTCTCGAGGCCGAAACGG
>NZ_JBEXLL010000140.1:0-7484 GCF_040609955.1 Nocardia sp. NPDC004568 | reverse complement strand
GGTGATCGGGTCACGATCGGTGGTCCGGTGCGGGGTATGCGGACTCTGGTGCTCGACGATCGGCTGAACCCGGTGCCCGAGGGTGTGGCTGGTGAACTGTATGTCGGCGGTATCCAGTTGGCCCGCGGCTACCACGCCCGTGCCGGTCTGACCGCGGAGCGGTTCGTCGCCGATCCGTTCGGTGCGCCGGGTTCGCGTTTGTATCGCACGGGTGATGTGGTGCGGTGGCGTCGTGATGCCGCGGGTGATCCCGCGGTGGAGTACGTGGGCCGCAATGACTTCCAGGTCAAGGTTCGTGGTTTCCGTATCGAGCTGGGTGAGATCGACGCGGCGCTGACCGCGCACGACACCGTGGACTTCGCCGTCACGACCGGACACAAGAACGCCGCGGGCGCGGTATCGCTGGTGTCCTATGTGGTGGCCGTACCGGGGCGTTCGATCGATGTGGCCGAGGTGCGCGAATTCGTCGGGCAGCGATTGCCGGCGTACATGGTGCCGGCGTCGGTCATGGTGCTCGACGAGGTCCCGCTGACCCCGGCCGGGAAGCTGGATCGCCGGGCGTTGCCGGAGCCCGCGTTCGAGGCACGCGAGTTCCGGGCGCCGTCGACACCGGTCGAGCGGGTCGTGGCGGGTGTGCTCGCCGATGTGCTCGGTATCGAGCGAATCGGCGTGGACGACGATTTCTTCGCCCTGGGCGGGAACTCGCTGCTCGCGACGCAGGTCGTGGCGCGCCTGGGTGCGGCGCTGAATACGCAGGTGCCGGTGCGGACGCTGTTCGAGGCGTCCGTCGTCGGCACACTGGCCGCCCGGCTCGAGGAGCAGGTGGGTTCCGGCGGCCGTCCGGCGCTGGTACCGCAGCCGCGGCCGACCCGGGTGCTGCCGTCGGGCGAGGTCGTGGACCGGATCCCGCTGTCCCTGGCGCAGCAGCGCATGTGGTTCCTGAACTGGTTCGACGGTGGCGCGGCGGCCTACAACATTCCGCTGGTGGTCCGGTTGACCGGGCGCCTGGACGTGGATGCCCTGCGACTGGCGGTCACGGATCTGGTCGCGCGGCACGAGGTGCTGCGGACGGTCTACCCGGAGACCGAATCCGGGCCGGCGCAGGTGGTGCTGCCGGTCACGGGGGCGGTACCGGGCCTCGAGGTCAGCACGGTGGCCGCGCACGCGGTCGAGAGCGTGGTGACCGAGCTGGCGTCGGTGTCGTTCGATGTGGCCCAGCAGGTGCCGGTGCAGGTGACGCTGCTGCGGATCGACGACGCGGCAGACGAATACGTGCTCGCCGCGGTGGTGCACCACATCTCCGGCGACGGTTCCTCGACGGTGCCGATGATGCGGGATCTGTTGACCGCGTATTCGGCGCGGGCGGCGGGCCGGGCACCGGATTGGGCGCCGTTGGCGATCCAGTACGCCGATTTCGCGATCTGGCAACGGAACCTGATGGGCGACGGGGCCGATCCCACGTCGCTGGCGCACGAACAGCTCGAATTCTGGCGGTCGGCGCTGGCGGATCTGCCCGAGCAGCTGGATCTGCCGCTGGACCGTCCGCGGCCGGCGACCCAGTCGTATGCCGGTGGCCGAGTCGAAGTGCGGATCGATGCGCGCCTGCACCAGGCGCTGCAGGACTTCGCGCGGCAGCAGGGTGTGACCCTGTTCATGGTGACGCATACCGCGTTCGCGCTGCTGCTGGCCCGTTTGGCGGGGACCGACGATGTGGCCATCGGTACTCCGGTGGCCGGTCGGGGCGAGGCCGCCCTCGACGATGTGATCGGCATGTTCGTGAACACGCTCGTGTTCCGGACCCGGGTCGAGGGCGGGGAATCGTTCACCGACCTGCTGGCGCGCCAGCGGGAGATCGATATCGCGGCGCTCGCGCATGCCGATGTGCCGTTCGAACAGCTGGTGGAGGCGCTGAACCCGGTGCGGTCCACGGCGCGGCACCCGCTGTTCCAGGTGGGTTTCGCGTTCCAGAACCTGGCGCAGGCGAGTCTGGAAATGCCCGGTCTCTCGGTGTCCGGGGTGGACGCCGGTACCGAGGTGTCCCTCTACGACCTGAGCATGATCCTCAGCGACACCTACGACGCGACGGGTGCCGCGGAGGGCGTGTCCGGGTACCTGACCTACGCCACCGCACTGTTCGACCACGCGACGGTGGCGGAATTCGTGCAGCGGTACCTGCGGGTGCTGGCCGGGATCGTCGCCGATCCCGCGGCCCCGGTCGGTGAGCTCGAGCTGCTCGACACGGCCGAACGTGAGCTGGTGCTGCGCCGGTGGAACGCCACCGATCGCAGCATCGAGCCGGGCCTGTTGCTGGACGGGTTCGACCGGGTGGTGGCGGAGTCGCCGGACCGGGTCGCGCTGACCTACGAGGGCACCGGTCTGTCCTACGGCGAGTTCGCGGACCGCGTGCGCCGGTTGGCACGGTGGCTGCGCGATGCCGGTGTGGGTACGGAAACCTATGTGGCCCTGGGTATGCGCCGGTCGATCGACCTGATCACCGCCGCGTACGCGGTGGTCGCGGCCGGCGGCGCGTATGTGCCGCTGGATCCGGACCAGCCCGAGGACCGGCTCGAGTACATCGTCGACACGGCGCGCCCGGTGTGTGTGCTGACCTCCGGCGAAGACCTCGATCCGGCGATCGCCGGCCAGGTGCGTATCGATCGGCTGGATCTGTCCGGTGTCGCGGGCACCGCGCTCACCGACGCCGATCGGCTCCGGCCGCTGCGGCCGGACAACACCGCGTACGCGATCTTCACCTCGGGTTCCACGGGCCGGCCGAAGGGTGTCCCGGTCTCGCACCGGGCGGTGCTCAACTACCTGGCGACCACCCGTGAACGGCACGGTCTCGGTGCCGACGACGTGCTGCTGAACCGCACCCTGGCGACCTTCGACCCGTCCGTGGTCGAGTTCTTCATGCCGTTGCAGCTCGGCGCCCGCCTGGTCATCGCACATGCGGAAGGGCACCGCGACGCGGCGTACCTCACCGGATTGATCGCCGGCGAAGGCGTCACGATGGCACAGTTCGTGCCGTCGTTGCTGTCGGTGTTCCTGTCCGAATCCGAGCCCGCGGCCTGGGCCGGACTGCGCAGTATCGTCGCCGGCGGTGAGGCGCTGTCCGGTGACCTCGCGCGGCGCTTGCGGGAACGCACCGGCGCCCGCCTGTTCAACCAGTACGGGCCCACCGAGACCACGATCGATGTCACCGCCCACGAGGTGACCGGTGGCGAAACCGGGACCGTGCCGATCGGCGTCCCGGGGCTCAACACCCGGACCTACGTCCTCGACGACCGGTTGCGGCCCGTGCCCGCCGGTGTCCGAGGCGAGCTCTACATCAGTGGCGCACAGCTGGCGCCCGGCTACCTGGGCCGGCCCGACCTGACCACCACCCGTTTCGTCGCGGACCCCTTCCACACCGGCGAACGGATGTACCGCACCGGTGACCTGGTGCGGTGGACCGCCGCGGGTGAGTTGGAGTACCTGGGCCGCAGCGATTTCCAGGTGAAGCTGCACGGTCAGCGGATCGAGCCCGGTGAGATCGAGGCCGCGCTCACCGAGATGGAGACCGTCGCGGAGTCGCTGGTCATCCTGCGCCATGCGGGGACCGGTGAGCACCTGGTCGCGTATGTGGTGCCGGTGGGCGGTGCGACGATCACCACCGACGAGTTGCGGGCCCACCTGCACGGTCGGCTGCCGTCGTACATGGTGCCGTCGGCCTTCGTGGTACTCGAGGCGTTCCCGATGAACGCCTCGGGCAAGCTCGACCGTAGAGCGTTGCCGGAGCCGGTGTTCGAGACCCGGGAATTCCGCGCGGCGTCGACGCCGATCGAGGAGATCCTGGCGGATATCTTCGCCGAGGTCCTCGGCGTCGAGCGGGTCGGCGCGGACGACGATTTCTTCGCCCTCGGCGGCGACAGCATCGTCTCGATCCAGCTGGTGTCCCGGGCCAAATCGCGCGGTGTGGTCTTCACCCCGCGGCAGGTGTTCGAGAAGCGCACGGTGGCGGGCCTGGCCTCGGTCGCCGAGTTCGCGGAGTTCGTCGACGGCGCGGTGCGGACCCTGGCCGAGTTGCCGGGCGGCGGGATCGGCCGCATGCCGCTCACCCCGGTGGTGCGGACGATGGTCGAACGCTTCGGCTCGTTCGGGCGATTCCATCAGCTGACACCGCTGAGCCTGCCGGTCGGCGTCACCCGCGAGACCATCGCCGCGGTGGTGGGCCCGGTGCTCGACCGGCACGATATGTTGCGGTCGCGCCTGTTCGTCGTGGACGGCGAATGGGTCGTGGAGACGGTCGAGCCCGGTTCGGTCGACGTGGACGCGCTCATCGATCACACCGTGTTCGATGCCGCCGCCACCGAGGAGCAGGTGCTCGAAACGGCCACCGCCGCGGTCGACGCGGCCCTGGACCGCCTGGACCCCGCCCACGGCGTGGTGGTGCGGTTCGTCTGGCTGGAACCGGATACCGCCGAACGGGCGGGATACCTGGTGGTCGTCGCGCATCACCTGGTGGTCGACGGCGTGTCCTGGCGCATCCTCGTGCCGGACTTCGTGCTGTCCGCCGGCGCGCACAGCGCCGGGCTCCTACCGGAACTGCCGGAGCCGACCACGTCGATGCGGACCTGGGCGCATGCCCTCGAGACGCACGCGCGCAGCGCGGAGCGCGAGGCCGAACTGGACTACTGGCGGACCGTCGTCGATACCGCCGATCCGCTGCTGACCGACCGCCCGCTGGACCCGGCGGTCGACACCGCCGCGACGGTCGACACCTGTTCGGTGCGGGTGTCGCCCGAGGTCACCCAGGCGCTGCTCACCACTGTTCCGGCGCTGTTCCACGGCGGGGTGAACGACGGTCTGCTCACCGCGCTCGTTCTGGCCACCGCCACATGGCGGGCGCGGCGGGTGCCGGCGGCGGCGATCGATGACCCGCTGCTGATCCGGCTCGAGGGTCACGGTCGTGAGGAAGAGGTCGTGCCCGGTGCCGACCTGTCCCATACCGTCGGTTGGTTCACCTCTGTCTTCCCGGTGCGGTTCGCGCCGACCGGTATCGATTTCGAGGACGCGCTCGCCGGCGGTCCGGCATTGGGCGCGGCGCTCAAGGCGGTGAAGGAACAGCTGCTCGCGGTGCCGGACAAGGGCATCGGCTACGGGTTGCTGCGCCATCTGAACCCGCGGACCGCGAACGAACTTCCGGCCGAGCTGCCGGGCCAGGTGAGCTTCAACTACCTGGGCCGGTCCGCCGGTTCGGGCGAGTTGTCCGCGGGGATGCGCGAGTTCGGCTGGCTGCCCGCCGATCTGGTGGTGGACGCGGCATTCGACGCGGATATGCCGGCGCTGGCGCTGCTGGATATCAATGCCGTCGTCGCCGGCGACGAGTTCATCGCCCGGATCGGGTACCCGAGCACCCTGCTCGGGGCCGAGGAGGTCCGTGAGTTCGGTGAGCTGTGGACGCGGGCGCTGGAAGCGGTCGCGCGCCACGCGAATTCCGCGGGCGCCGGTGGGCACACCCCGTCCGATTTCGGCATGGTCGCGCTGTCGCAGTCCGATGTCGACGGAATCGAGCGGCGCTTCCCGGTCGCCGATGTGTGGCCGCTGTCCTCGCTGCAGGCCGGCATGCTGTTCCACGCCCAGATCGCCGAGACCTCGGTGGATGTGTACACCGGTCAGATCGTGCTCACGCTGACCGGCCGGGTGGATGCCGCCCGGCTGCGTGCAGCGGCCCAGGCGCTGGTCGATCGGTACGAGAACCTGCGTACCGCCTTCGTCACCGATCACGAGGGCCATCCGGTCCAGGTGGTGCTGAAGGATATGCCGGTCGACTGGACCGAGCACGACCGGAGCAGCGCCGGGACGGCCGCCGATCTCATCGAGGCGGACCGGTTGCGGCGCTTCGATCTCGCCGAGCCGCCGCTGCTCCGGTTCACCCTGATCAAGACCGGAGCCGACACCTGGCAGTTCGTGGTGTCCAACCACCACATCCTGCTCGACGGCTGGTCCATGCCGCTGCTCATGCGGGATCTGCTGACCCTGTACGCGGTCCGTGGCGATGCCGCCGTGCTGCCGGCGGTCCATTCCTACCGGACCTTCCTGGCCTGGGTCGGCCGCCAGGATCGCGGGGCCTCGCTGGAGGCCTGGCGGTCGGCACTGGCGGGGGTCGAGGAACCGACCCTGCTCGTCCGCCCCGAAGCGGGCGGCTCCGAGATCACCGCGCTGTCGGGTGAGTACGTATTCGAGCTGGACGCCGCCGCCACCGCCCGGATGGCCGCGCTGGCCACCGAGGTCGGCGTAACGGCGAACACGGTGCTGCAGGTGGCGTGGTCGGTCCTGCTCGGCCGGCTGACCGGGCGCGACGACGTGCTGTTCGGTGCCACCGTCTCCGGTCGCCCGCCGGAACTGCCCGGCGTGGAGACCATGGTCGGGTTGTTCATCAATACGATCCCGGTGCGGGTGCGGTTCGATCAGGACGAGTCCGTACGGACAGTGCTCGCCCGGGTCCAGGCCGAACAGGCCGATCTGCTGGATCACCACTATGTGGGTCTGGCGGATATCCAGGGCGCGGCGGGGATGGCGGCGCTGTTCGACACCCTGCTGGTGTTCGAGTCGTATCCGGTGGATGCCGAGGGTATCCAGGCGCAGGCCACCGATATCGACGGAATGACGGTGGCCGGCCTGGCCGGTATCGACGCCACGCACTACCCGTTGACCCTGGTCGCCGCACTCGGCAATACGCTGCGTATCCGGGCCGGGTACCGGCAGGACATGTTCGACGAGGCCGAGGTGCGCCGGATCGCGGACCGGCTGGTCCGGATGCTGGACGGGATCGTCGCCGACCCGTCCGTCGCCGTCGGTGATATCGATCTGCTGGCCCCGGCCGAACGCGACCTGGTGCTCGAGCGCTGGAACGCGACTCACCACCCGGTCGATTCACGATTGCTGCTGGACGAGTTCGCCGCGGCGGTCGCGAGATATCCGGATCGGGTCGCGGTGTCGTTCGAGGGCGCCGAACTGACCTATGCGGAGTTCGCCGGACAGGTCAATCGTCTGGCGCGGCTGCTGATCGCCGAGGGCGTGGGGCCGGAATCATTGGTCGGCTTGGCGCTGCGGCGTTCGGTGGACCTGGTGGTGGCCATGTACGCGGTGGTCACGGCCGGTGGCGCGTATGTACCGGTGGACCCCGAGCATCCGGCGGAGCGGACCGCGTATGTGCTCGAGACCGCGCGACCGGTCTGCGTGCTGACCTCGACGTCCGATGCCGGTGCTGTTCCCGAGGGGACAGGTGTGCCGGTACTGGCCGTGGACACCTTGGAGTTGTCGGGCTACGCCGATGCCCCGGTCACGGATGCCGATCGGGTGGCGCCGTTGCGTGCGTCGAATACGGCGTATGTGATTTTCACGTCGGGTTCGACGGGTCGTCCGAAGGGTGTGGCGGTGTCGCATGCGGCGATTGTGAATCGCCTGGTGTGGATGCAGTCGGAGTACGGTCTGGAATCCAC
>NZ_JBEXLL010000139.1:0-7884 GCF_040609955.1 Nocardia sp. NPDC004568 | reverse complement strand
CATTTCGTTCTTCGGGTTTTGTTTCTTTTTTTTCGGCGGTTGGCCCAGCCCCCCCCCCCCCCCCCCCGCGCGGGCGCCGCCCCCCCCCCCCCCCGCCCGCAGGCCCGCGGGCTCACCACGGCGCCCGAGCGCCGGTCGGTCGCGCGATGCGGCAGGGCGCGGCGGGGATCGGTGGCCCTACGCCCGGCGCGTGGGAGACCAGAGGCCCGCCGCGGTCCCTTCCGCCATATGTTCCCGGTAGGTGCCGACCTTGTCGCGAATGATCTCGAGGCTCGCCCTGAGCTCGGCCATCTTGTCCTCGACCGACTGCTGGTGCTCCTCCAGCAACGCCAACCGCTCTGCTTCGTTTCCCGGCCCGGACCGGACCAATCCGGCGAATTTCTGGACGGTAGCGATCGGCATGCCCGAGTCGCGCAGCCGCTTGCACAGCAGCAGCCATTCCACATCGGCGGTGTCGTAGACCCGACGCCCGCCCGCCGTACGCGGAATCGGCCGCAGGAAAAGCTTCTCTCGTTCGAAGAAGCGCAATGCGTGGATCCCCAGACCGGGCGCCTTGGCCACGTCTCCGATGGACAGTTCGCTCATACACCGACCCTCATAGCTTGACCTAGATCGCGCTCTAGATCCTGACCTCCGTCGCATGACCACGACACAGCACAAGCTCAGCTCCGGGTTCGGCCCGCACAGCACCGCCGACGACGTCCTGGCGGGTCTCGATCTCACCGGCCGCAACGTCTTGATCACCGGCGGATACTCGGGTCTCGGCCTGGCGGCCACCGCCGCACTCGCCCGGGCGGGAGCACAGGTGATCGTGCCCGCGCGCCGACCCGCGGTGGCCGCCGCGGCTCTCCGGGACGTCCCGCGCACCCGGGTGCTGCCACTGGATCTGGCCGACCCCGACAACATCCGGAGTTTCGCCGAGCAATTCAGGCAGAAGGGTCCGGTCCTCGATATCGTGATCGGTAACGCGGGCGTGATGGCCTATCCGGTCCGGCACATCGGGCCCGGATGGGAGGCACATTTCGCCATCAACCATCTCGGCCACTTCGCGCTGATCACCGCGCTGCGGCCCGCGTTCGCCCGCACCGGCGCGCGGGTCGTCTCGGTGTCGTCATCCGGACATTTCCTCTCCGGCATCCGCTGGGACGACCCGCATTTCCGGCACGACTACGATCACTGGGCCGCATATGGACAGTCCAAAACCGCCAACGCACTGTTCGCTGTGCACCTCGACGAACTCGGTGCCACCGAGGGAGTGCACGCATTCGCGGTACACCCGGGCAGTATCCTCACACCGTTGCAGCGGCGTATTCCCCGGTCCGCGCAGATCGCTCAGGGCTGGCTCACCGACGACGGCCGCGTCGCACCGGGTTTCAAGACCCCGGCGCAGGGAGCGGCCACCGCGGTGTGGGCGGCCACCTCGCCGCTGTTGGACGGCCATGGCGGCGCGTACTGCCAGGACTGCGATATCGCCGAAGCGGCCCGGGACGACGATATGCTCGTCGGCGGTGTCAAGCCGTGGGCGACCGATCGGGAGGCCGCGGCCCGGCTGTGGGCCCTGTCGGTCGAACTCACCGGAGTGGACGGGTTCGCCGACGCCCCGGCTCGGTACCGATGAGGCCGGACGCGAGTGCCGATCGAGGCCGCGTCCGGGCGGTACAGTGCCGAATATGACCGAAACGAGTGATCTACCCGATACCACCGAGCCGTTGGACGCGCGGTCGGAGGTCGAGCGGGTCCACTCGCTGCTGGCCACCTGGCTCGGTACAGCCGCGCCTCCCCGGGTGCTGGACGGATTCGCCGCCGCTCAGCACGACGATTTCTCGATGGTCACCGTCGCGGGCGCGGTGCTGCGGAAAACCGAACTGCTCGCGGGTCTGCACCGGGCCCGCAACAGTCGCCCCGGTCTGGTCATCGAGATATCGGAGGTCGAGACGGTCTGCGCGTCGGCCGATCTCACCGTGGTGCGGTTCGTGGAAGAACACCGCGACGGCGACACCAGCGAGTATCGCCGGACGACCGCGGTACTGAGCGCCGCCCCGGACGACAACCGGTACCTCTGGCTGGCCGTTCACGAAACCACCCTCGGCCCGGACGAGATCGAGCGCTCCCTGACCTGACCGGGCAGTGCCCGGGTGGAGTCCCCGGCCTCGGCCGGCAACCGGAGGACCGGGAACTCACCGGGACAAGTATGCGTCGACCCCGGCCGCGGCGAGGGCCACCACCGCGGCGGCGGCCACCGCCAGGTGGGTGCGGCGGTAGTGGGTGGTCAGGACGGCCGCGAATTCGCGCAGGAAAGCGGCGGGAATGAAGTAGCGCGCCGTACGGGCGCCGACGACCTGGGCCCGGATACCGAGCCGACGGGTCAGGGCCGCGGCGCGTAGCACATGGAAGTTACTGGTGACGACCGTGATTCGGGTTTCGGCGGTATCGAGCCCGTACCGGCGGAGCAGGTCCACGGTGTTACGCAGGTTCTCCTCCGTATTGCGCGAGCTGCGTTCCCGCAGGATCGATGTCTCGGCGACGCCGACGGCGACGAGGTAGGCGGCCATCGCGTCGGCCTCGCTGAGTGCCTCGTCGCTGCCCTTGCCTCCGGAGGTGACGAGGACCGGTTCCCGGCCGCGCGCTGTTTCGGCGCGATAGACCTGGAGTGCTCGGTTCAGGCGGGCCGCGAGCAAAGGCGTGACCCGGTTCCGGTTCAGGCCACAGCCGAGGACCACCACGGCGTCCGCGCCCGGCTCGTCCGGGAGTTTGCCGTAGAGAACGGCATGACCGGCGAAGGCGAGCAGATGCGCCAGCAGGTAGATACCCACCAGGGTGGCCGTGGCGGCCACGAGCATCAGCCAGTGCGGTACGGCGGGTCCGCGCCGTAGCGCGAGCAACGCCACGAGGGGCAGCACGAGGAGACCGAACCCCACCACCACCGGGGTCATGGTGATCGGCCGCAGCCCTTCGCGCCGGGCGACCGTGATGCCGTTGGTGAGCAACCCGAGGCCCACCACCATCACGCCCAGCGAGAAGAGGGCGCCCAGGAGCGCCGAAACCGATTCCGGGCCGGACGGGTCGGTCAGACGCGCGACCGCGGCCCCCGCACCGGCGAGGACCAGCGCGACCGCCGCGAGCAGGAAGAATCCCGTGGACAACCGGCGCGGCTCGCGGCCGAGCCGGGTGGCGCCGAACACCCCCGCCGCCCAACCCGCGACGAGCAATACCGCAGGATCCACTTTCTCCTCCTCCACCGTTACGGCCGGAACTGCCACTACTCCGGCCGAATACCCGAAAAGTTGCCCGGCGTTCGCCTCGCCGCGGGATCGGGGGACGGTGCCGCGCCCGGCTCGGCAAGGCATGGGGAAAGAGTTCGGTCGTCCGCGTTCCCCCGTATGCTGCCCGCAGGGCGAACCCCGCCGCCACGATCCCGGATCCCTCCCGCCGGAACGGATCCGGATGCGCGCGGCGAGACGGAGGGATGTGGTCGATGCGGTACTACAGCGCAATCGTGCGCCGGGTGTTGCCGGTGGCGGTGTCCGTGCTGATGGTCGCCGGGGCGGCCGGAGGTGCGGCCGCGGACCCGGCGATCCCCGGGCCCGGGCCGGCCGGAACCTCGCTGATGCACGGCGATCTCGCGTCCACCGACAGCACCGGGCTCCCCGGGCCCGGGCCGGGCGGGCGGCTCGCCGCCTCCTCCGTCCCGGGCGGGGCGTGCAGCGCGATATTCGTCGCCTCCGACGGGATGGCGGTGGCGCTGTGTACCGGCTACCTCGGACTCACCCCGCCGGAGGTCGCCGTGCCGACCGTGAAACTCTTCGACCCGGTCTCCGCGGCGCCCGTCGCCTCACTGCAGCTGACCAAAGGCGGTCTGCTGGGCGGTGTGTACGGCTACCTCGACAGCCGCGACCGCGTGGTCGTCGCCGACGGGTCGGGCGCGATCGTCCGGGTCGGGCACCGGCGCGCCGCCGCGGACCGCTGGGAGCTGTTCGTCGACGAGCGAGTCGATATCGCGGGCAGTATTCCGAGCGGCGACGCCATCACCGGTGTGGCGCCCGACTACCGGGGCCGCCTCTGGTTCGCCAGCACCGGCGGCGTGATCGGCACCGTCGACTCCACCGGTCGCGCGGCGACGACCCGGCTGCCGGACGGCGAGAAACTCACCAACGGGCTGAGCGTGCGCCGCGACGGCACCTCGGTACTCACCACGCACGCGCTCTACGAGATGCGGGCCGGGACCTCCGGTGTGCCCGAGGTGGTCTGGCGGCAGCCCTACGCGGCGGGCACGGTACGCAAACCCGGCCAGCTCGGACCCGGGTCCGGGACCACGCCGACCTATTTCGGTCCCGGCGGCGACGAATGGGTGGCGATCGTCGACGATGCCGAACATCCGGACCTGATCGTCTACCGCGCCGACGACGGAGCGCAGGTCTGCCGGACCCCCGCCTTCGGGACCTCCGGGCAGGGCACCGAGAACTCGCCGATGGCCTGGGGCGACTCCCTGGTGATCCCCAGCACCTACGGGTTCGGCTATCCCCCGGGCGCGACATCGGGTCCCAGTGACCCACCGAACGCGGCGTTCACCGGCGGTATGACCCGCATCGATGTGTCGGCGACCGGGTGCCGGCGGATCTGGAAAACCGGAGATCGGATGGCCTCGCTGCCTCGCCTGTCGCGCGCGGACGGCCTGATCTACGGGCTCTCCTACGGGCCGCTCCCACCCGGTGGCGGAATCCAGCAGGTGGGTCCGGTGTACTACACGGCGGTGGATTTCGGCACCGGCGAGCCGCGGGCACATCGCGCGGTGGGTGTCGCGCCGCTGGACGAGCCCCTGCAACTCACCGGAACCATCGGCCCCGATCGTTCGTATTGGCAGGCCACCGTCGGACGGATGCTGCGGATCGCGCCTTGAGTACACGCCGGGGCAGGTGGATCGGTCGCCGAGGTGAATGGCCCCGGGTCGACGGTGCCGCAGCCGCGGTGCCGCAGTGGCGGGTCCGGTTCCAGCAGGTCAGGAGCGGCGGGCGGCCCACACGGTCACGGTGAACAGCGCGACACCGAGAGCGGCCAGACCCGCGCCGACCAGTGCCGGCGCCGTATAGCCGTAACCGGCCGCGATCACCAGACCGCCCAGCCAGGCACCGGCGGCGTTCGCGATATTGAGGGCCGCGTGGTTGAGGGTCGCGGCCAGGGTCTGCGCGTCGGCGGCCACATCCATCAACCGGGTCTGTAGTCCGGGAGCCAGCGCGGCGCCGGTGGCGCCCACCAGCAGGGCACCGATCCCGGCGGTGATCGGATTGTGGGCCGCGGCGACGAAGCCGAGCAGTACGACCATCATGGCGCCCATGGCCACGAAGATCGACCGGTCCACCCCACGATCTGCGAGCACACCGCCACCGATATTGCCCAGCACCATACCGACGCCGAAGAGCGCGAGCACCAGCGGCACCAGGCCCGCTCCCATCCCCGCGACATCGGTGAGGGTCGTGCTCACGTAGGTGTAGACGGCGAACATGCCACCGAAGCCGATGGCGCCCACCGCCAGGGTGAGCAGGACCTGCGGCCGGCGAAGGGCGCCGAGTTCGGTGAGCGGATCGGTGGTCACGATCGCCGTCAGCGGCGGCACGAAACGCAGCAGTGCGGCCACCGTGGCCACCCCGATCACGGCGACCACCACGAAAGCGCTGCGCCACCCGAGATGCTGACCCAGCCAGGTCGCCGCCGGGACCCCGACCACATTGGCGGTGCTCAAACCGAGCATCACCGCGGCCACTGCCTTGGCGCGCTGCCCGGCCGGCGCCAAAGTCGCGGCCGCCAGCGAGGCGACGCCGAAGTAGGCGCAGTGCGGGAGCCCGGAGACGAACCGGGCGGCGACCATGGTGGCGAAGTTCGGCGCGAGCGCCGAGGCGAGGTTGCCGATCGCGAAAGCCGCCATGAGCACGACCAGCAGCGGCTTTCGCTCCACCTTCGCGCAGGCGGCCGCGATCACCGGCGCGCCGACCACCACTCCGAGCGCGTAGGCGGAGACCGCGTGCCCGGCGGTCGGCTCGGATACCGAGAAAGCGCCGGCGATATCGGGGAGCAGCCCCATGGTCACGAATTCGGTGGTACCGATACCGAAGCCGCCGAGCGCGAGGGCCAGCATCGCCGGTATGTGCCAGCCGGTGCGGGTGGGCGCGGCGGGAGCCGCGCTCGCCGTGGTGGTAGCGGTGGAAGTCACGCTCTGGTGCAACAGGCGGCGCCCGGGCAGGGTTCCGCGCACAGTTGTGAGTTGAGGCACCCGGCCAGCGACCGCGGTGACCGATATGTCCGGTGCGAAAGGCTTATTCCGAGGTGAGGCGGTCGGTGGCCAGCTGCCCGGCCGCGCCGGCCCGGCGCAGGAAATCGGCGATCACCTGGAGTTCGGTATCGGTGTAGCCGTCGCAGAGCTCGTCCATGAGCGCGTTCATACCGGCGTACTGCCGGAAGATTTCGGCATTGCGGCCGGGCACGATCCGGATGTTCACCGCACGCCGATCGCCCGCGGCGCGTTCCCGCACGACCCAGCCGCCACGTTCCAGCCGATCGAGTATTCCGGTGATCGTGGCGGGGTGCAGGCCGGCCAGTCGCGCCAGGCCGCTCGGACTGAGCGGACCCTGCCTCCCGAGGATGTCCAGGCAGTCGAGATCGACGTCTTTGAGTTCCACTCGGGTGCCGACCCGATGGTTCAACAGGGCGAGCGCCACCCGCAGTTCCCGCAGCGAACTCTTCACGGCGGTGGTCAATTGTCTGCGCTGCCGGGTCGCTCCCGGATCCGCCTCGGTCATATACCCCTCACATGATCTGGAACTCCGATGGTACGGGGCCGATACACCGACACGATCATCCCTGGCACTTATATTACGAGTCACGTAATATATTGATTTCATACCTTATGAGCTCCGGGAGAGAATTATGATCAGCCACCTGGCAGCGCCACCGGACCCGACCGCCCCACCCCGGGACACCCGGCTCATCGCCGTCCTCCGCTTCGCCATTCGTCTTCTCGCCGGTTTGTTCGCCGGTTTCCTGCTCGGCGTGCTGGTTTTGGAGTCCTCGCTCCGGACGGCCGATGCCGTCACCTACACACTCGTCAGATCGGTGGAGCTGGATCGCCTCGATCTCCTCGCGAGCCTCACCCTCCTCCCGGCCCTGTGTCTCGCCGCCGCTCTCGCGGTGACGGCCTACCGCGCCGGCCGGGCCTGGATCTCGTTCGCGGCCGCCGCGACTCTGCTGGCGGTCGTCGCGCTGATCAGTATCGGGATCAACCTGCCCGTCAACGCCCAGCAAGCATGGCTGGGCCGACCACGGGATCCCGGCCGACTGGTCCGCCGTGCGCGACCGCTGGCAGGGCGCCCATGCGGTCCGCACCATCGCGGCGACCATCGCGTTCGGCATCCTGCTGCTCCCGCCGCGCCCGCTCCCCCGCACTCGCTGAACCGCCTACAACCCCCAGAGGAAGAGATCATGCGAATCGTCATCTTCGGCGCCAACGGTCCCACCGGACGGCTGCTCACCGGTCAAGCACTCGAATCCGGGCACGATATCGTCGCCTTCACCCGCCGGCCCGGCGAGTTCCCCATCGCCCACGATCGGCTGACCACGATCGGCGGCGACGTCTACGACCCGGCCGCCGTAGCGCGGGCGGTCTCGGGTGCCGATGCCGTCCTCTCGACACTCGGAGTGCCGTTCAGCCGGAAACCGATCACCACCTATTCGGCCGGCGTGGCCACTATCGTCGCCGCCATGAACCGGCATGGGGTACACCGGATCGCCGTGGTCTCGTCTAGACGAGTAAGTCCAAACCCTGGTCAATGGTCGTAGGCGATCAGTGACCGGGTGACCGGTGCGCCGATCGTGTGGTTGTGCCAGATCGCGGCA
>NZ_JBEXLL010000138.1:0-7893 GCF_040609955.1 Nocardia sp. NPDC004568 | reverse complement strand
GTCCCGCCGTCGGCCGACGGCGGGACGGACCCGTTCGAATGCTTATGCCCCGTACACGGGTTCCGGAGTCGCGCCCTTCGCGATCAGTTCGGAGACCACGGTGCCGAGTTCGGCGGGATTCCACCGCGCGCCGCGGTCGACCGGCACCCCGTGGCGCCAGCCCTCGGCCAGCGCGAGGCGACCGCCCTCGACCTCGAACATCCGCCCGGTCACACCGGCCGATTCCGCGCTGCCCAGCCACACCACGATCGGTGAGATGTTCTCCGGCGCCATGGCGTCGAAACCGTCCTCGGGCGCGGCCATCATGTCCGCGAAAACGGTTTCGGTCATCCGGGTGCGTGCCGAGGGGGCGATCGCGTTCACCGTGACGCCGTACCGCCCGAACTCCGCCGCGGCGGTCAGCGTGAGGCCGGCGATACCGGCCTTGGCGGCGCCGTAATTTCCCTGGCCGACACTGCCCTGCAGACCGGCGCCGGAGCTGGTGTTGATGATCCGGGCGTCCACGGCGCGACCCGCCTTGGATTCCGCGCGCCAGTACGCGGCGGCGTGGCGCATGGTGGCGAAATGGCCCTTGAGGTGAACGCGGACCACCGAATCCCATTCGTCCTCGGCGAGGTTGACCAGCATCCGGTCCCGGACGAATCCGGCATTGTTGACCAGGACGTCCAGACCGCCGAAGGTGTCCACGGCCTGTTGCACGAGCCGCTGTGCACCCTCCCAGCTCGCCACGTCGTCACCGTTGGCCACCGCTTCCCCACCGGCCGCGCGGATCTCCGAGACCACCTGCTGGGCCGGGGTTTCCGCGGTCGATTCACCGCTGAGGGTCGAGCCGAGATCGTTCACCACGACCTTCGCCCCCTCGGCGGCGAAGGCCAGGGCGTGTGCCCGGCCGATGCCCCGGCCGGCGCCGGTGATGATCACGATCCGTCCGGCGCAGATGCCCTCGGTTGCCATGTCCGTTCCTATCGTCGATGGTCGATATCTGTTCTAGTGGTGGTCAGGCCTTCGCCGCGGCACCGGAGTGGCCGGCGGTCGCGACCGACAGGAAGGCCGGCGGCTCGCCTCCACCGTGGATCTGCAGGGTCGCCCCGGAGATGTACCCGGCCAGCGGGGAGAGCAGGAAGGCCACCCCGTTGCCGACATCCTCGGGCCGGGCCAGCCGGCCCATCGGGATGGTCTGCCCGACGGCGGCCACTCCGTCGGCGTCGCCGTAGTGCAGGGCACTCAGTTCGGTTTCCACCGCACCGACCACCAGGGAGTTGATCCGGACCTTCGGCGCCCATTCCGCGGCGAGGGATACGGTGAGGGCGTCGACTCCCGCCTTGGCCGCACCGTAGGCGGCGGTTCCCGGCGAGGGCCGGTGGCCGCTGAGGCTGGAGATATTGACGATCGAACCGCCGTCTTCCTGCTCGCTGATCACCGCGTGCGCCGCCTGGGCGACGTGCAGGGCCGAGAGCAGGTTCAGCTCGATGATCTTGGTATGGAATTTGGGACTCGCGTCCCGGGCCAGGGCATAGGGAGCGCCCCCGGCATTGTTCACCGCGTGATCCAGCCGCCCGTGCCGCCGGACGATCTCGGCGATCAGCTCCGCCACCGCCGCCGGGTCGCGGACATCGCACGGCAGGAAGTCGATCTCCCGCCCGTCCACCTCGACCGGCATATCGCCGGGCCGGCGGGCACACGCGACGACCGTCGCCCCGGCGGCCAGTAGGACGCGGCTGATCCCGGCGCCGACGCCGCGGACGCCGCCGGTTACCAGAACGACGCGATCGGACAGGTCGATTTCGAGGGCCACCGTGTTAACCTACCAAGCAATTGCTTGCTTAGCCAAGATGCTCGAGATGCGAGATGGGATACGCGATGGGGATCAAGCGCCATTCGGAGTCCGCCGGTATCGCCGTGGTCACGGTCGACTATCCGCCGGTCAACGCCATACCCTCGGACGGCTGGTTCGCCCTCGCCGACGAGATCCGCGCCGCCGGGCGCGACCCGCAGACCCGCGTGGTGGTGCTGCGCGCCGAGAACCGCGGCTTCAACGCAGGCGTCGATATCAAGGAGATCCAGCGCAAACCCGGACATCAGGCACTCATCGACGCCAACCACGGATGCTTCGAGGCATTCGGCGCGGTCTACGACTGCCCGGTCCCGGTGGTCACCGCGGTCCAGGGCTTCTGCCTGGGCGGCGGAATCGGCCTGGTCGGCAATTCCGACATCATCATCGCCTCCGACGACGCGACCTTCGGCCTACCCGAGGTCGACCGCGGTGCGCTCGGCGCCGCCACCCACCTCGCCCGGCTGGTCCCCCAGCACCTCATGCGCGCGCTCTTCTTCACCGCGAGCACCGCCACCGCCCAGCAGCTGCACCATTACGGCTCCGTACTCGAGGTGGTCCCCCGGGAAGAGCTGGATGCCACCGCGCTGAAGGTCGCCGAAAGCATCGCGGCCAAGGACGGGCGGGTCATCCGGGCCGCCAAACGCGCCCTCAACGGCATCGACCTGCAGGACGTACACCGCAGCTACCGCTTCGAGCAGGGGTTCACCTTCGAGCTGAACCTTTCCGGAGCCTCCGACGAGATCCGCGAACGCTTCGACGAAGACCTGGCGGCGCAGAAGGACAAGAACTGACGTGGAACGGAAGACCATGCGAGACAAGCGGAAAACGCTCGACGAGATCGTCGGCGAACTGCGCAGCGGGATGACCATCGGCATCGCCGGCTGGGGTTCCCGGCGTAAGCCGATGGCCCTGGTGCGCGCCCTGCTGCGATCGGACGTCACCGACCTGACGGTGGTCACCTACGGCGGCCCTGACCTGGGGCTGCTGCTCTCGGCCGGGAAGGTCCGCAAGGCCTACTACGGTTTCGTCTCCCTCGACTCGGCGCCGTTCTACGACCCTTGGTTCGCGAAGGCCCGCACTTCCGGGCAGATCGTCGCCCGGGAGATGGACGAGGGCATGCTCAAATGCGGGCTCGAGGCGGCCGCAGCGCGACTGCCGTTCCTGCCGATCCGCGCCGGCCTGGGTTCGGATGTGCCGAACTTCTGGGACGGTGAGCTGCGGACCGTGACCTCGCCGTACCCGGGCCCGGACGGCCGCGCGGAGACCCTGATCGCCATGCCGGCCCTGAACCTCGACGCCGCACTGGTGCACCTGAATATCGGCGACGCCCACGGTAATGCCGCCTACCAGGGCGTGGACCCCTACATGGACGACCTGTTCTGCCTGGCCGCCGAGAAGCGCTACCTCTCGGTAGAACGCCTCGTGGAGACCGAGGAACTGGTGAAAACCGTTCCCCAGCAGGCGCTACTGCTCAACCGCATGATGGTGGACGCGGTGGTCGAGGCCCCCAACGGCGCCCATTTCACCCTGGGTGGTGAGAGCTACGGCCGGGACGAGAAATTCCAGCGGCACTACGTCGAAGCCGCCGGGTCGCCGGAGACCTGGCAGACCTTCGTCGACACCTACCTCAGCGGTTCCGAAACCGACTACCAGGCCGCCGTCGCGCGATTCAAGGAGGAGCGGTGACCAGCACCGAAACCATCACCCGCGCCGAAGTGTGCGCGGTCGCCTGCGCCGAGATCTTCCGCGGCGCCGGAGAGATATTCGCCAGTCCCATGTCGCCGATGGCACAGCTGGGCGCGCGGCTGGCGAAGCTCACCTTCGAACCCGACCTGCTGATCTCCGACGGCGAAGCGTTCTTCCTCGCCGAGACCCCGCCCCTCGGCGGTAAGGCGCCGGTGGAGGGCTGGATCCCGTTCCGCAAGGTGTTCGATGTGCTGGCCTCGGGCCGCCGCCATGTGGTCATGGGCGCCAACCAGATCGACCGCTACGGCAACCAGAACCTCTCGGCCTTCGGCCCGCTCCAGCAGCCGACCCGGCAGATGTTCGGTGTCCGCGGCGCGCCCGGCAACACCATCAACCACCCCACCAGCTATTGGGTCGGACGGCACACCAAGCGGGTGTTCGGCGAGCAGGTGGATATCGTCGCGGGCGTCGGCTACGACAAGGTCGACCCGGACAACCCCGCGTTCCGCTTCCACCACATCCACCGGGTGGTCAGCAATCTGGGCGTTTTCGATTTCAACGGCCCGGACCACACGATGCGCGCGCTGAGCCTGCATCCCGGGGTCACCGCTGGTGAGGTCGCGGAGAACACCTCGTTCGAGATCGCCGACCTGGGCACGGCCGAGGAGTCCCGGCTGCCCGGCGACGAGGAACTGCGGATCATCCGCGAGGTGCTGGATCCGAAGAAGATCCGCGACCGAGAGGTCCCGCAGTGACTCCCCGGCTGCGCACACCGCTGACCGAACTCGTCGGAATCGAACACCCTGTCGTGCAGACCGGTATGGGCTGGGTGGCGGGCCCGAGCCTGGTCTCGGCCACCTCCAATGCCGGCGGGCTGGGCATTCTGGCCTCGGCCACCATGACCTACGACGAGCTGGAAACGGCCATCGCCAAAACCAAGGCGCAGACCGATAAACCGTTCGGCGTGAACATCCGCGCCGATGCCTCGGACGCGCCCGAGCGGATCGACCTGCTCATCCGCGAGAACGTCAAGGTCGCCTCCTTCGCCCTGGCGCCGAAGAAAGACCTGATCGCCAAGCTGAAAGACGCGGGCGTGGTGGTGGTTCCGTCGATCGGCGCGGCCAAGCACGCGGTGAAGGTCGCTTCCTGGGGCGCGGACGCCGTGGTCGTCCAGGGCGGCGAGGGCGGCGGGCACACCGGCCCGGTGGCCACGACGCTGCTGCTGCCGTCCGTCCTGGACGCGGTCGATATTCCGGTGATCGCCGCCGGCGGGTTCTTCGACGGACGCGGCCTCGCCGCCGCCCTCGCCTACGGGGCCGCCGGGGTGGCGATGGGCACCCGTTTCCTGCTCACGCAGGAGAGCAGCGTCCCGGATTCGGTGAAGCAGGAATACCTGCGCCGGCAACTGGGCGAAACAGTGGTCTCCACCAAGGTCGACGGAATGCCGCACCGGGTGCTCAACACCGAACTCGTGCAGAAACTGGAGAACTCCGGACGTATCCGCGGGCTCACCGCGGCCGTGGGCAATGCGGCCCGGTTCAAGAGCATGACCGGGATGAAATGGTCCACGCTGGTGCGCGACGGCCTGGCCATGCGCAAGGCCAAGGACCTCACCTGGTCCCAGGTGATCATGGCGGCCAACACCCCGATGCTGCTGCGGGCCGGGCTGGTCGAGGGCAATACCGAGGCCGGCGTGCTGGCGGCGGGTCAGGTGAGCGGCATCCTGGAGGATCTGCCCACCTGCCAGGAGCTGATCGACCGGATCGTCACGGACGCGGTCACCCGGATCGGCGCCCT
Organism: Nocardia sp. NPDC004568; assembly: GCF_040609955.1. Taxonomy (NCBI): domain Bacteria; kingdom Bacillati; phylum Actinomycetota; class Actinomycetes; order Mycobacteriales; family Nocardiaceae; genus Nocardia; species Nocardia sp. NPDC004568. The sequence goes on along the minus strand of NZ_JBEXLL010000138.1, from coordinate 2,576 downwards.
CGCCGAACTGCCCCGGAGCACCGAATCGAAGAGCTGAGACATCCGGCTCCCGGGCCCGTCCACCACCGGTGGACGGGCCCTTTCATATCGGAGGCGCTGCGCTGATCCGGTCGGGCGACCACGGCCCGGCGCCCGCAGCCGCCGGCGGCATCGGTGCGGCGCCGCGATGACGAGAGCCCGCGGCCGCGCCCCTCTCGGCAGGACGGCTTACGGGAGGCGGCCCACTGTGTCTCGCCGAGCACATCGCTGCCGTATCGACCCGCTGGGTGGACTCGCCGCGCAGCGCACCGGCCGGAGCGCCGCGGCATCTTCGATCACCGCCGGGGCGGTGGAGGCGGTGTGCCTCGAGGCGCGCCGTGCGCGCGTGTACCGCAGCGACCCGGCCAGGCGCTCAATCCCGCGGCCACGGACGTACCTCACCCCAGCCCCAGGTGGGCGTGGGTTCGCCGGCGCTCGGCGGCGCATCCGGGCCGGAGAACAACAGCGCCATCCGGGTCCCCCATTCCAGATATCCCACGAATGCCGCCCGGAACTCGGCGTCCGCGGGCAGGCCGACCCGGTCGGCGGTATCGATCAGCAGACTCATCCAACGCTGCCGCTGTTCCTCGGTCAGTGCCCGGCCCCGGTGCCGGGAGATCATGTGCTGGTGGCCGCCGTGCCGTTCCGAGTAGACGGCGGGCCCGCCGAAAACCTCGCCGAGCCAGGCGGCTACATGCTTCGCGTGATCGGGGTGCATACCCTCGAACACCGGGCCGAGCACCGGGTCCTCGGGAACCCGGTCGTAGAAGGTGTCGAAGAGCTTCTCGAACGCCTCCGCGCCGCCCGCCCAGTCGTACAGCGAAGGCACCAACGCCACCGGCTCGTAGTGCCGCATCTCCTCGATACCGGTGACGTAATCCTTGATCTCGGCGAAGAACTCGCGGAAGTGCGAGCTGTTGCGGAACTTCTCCAGATGATCGCTCGCCGAGGTCCAGGTGAGCCGAAGGATATACACCTCCGGGTCATCGACGCACCGGTCCAGATCGTAAGTCCGGCAGTACGGCGAGAACTGGAGCGACACCGCGGCGCGGCGATAGGCATCCTCGAACGCGGCCGGATCGGGAACGCGGTACCGGATGTACTCGGTGATCATGGATGAAGTCGACCACCTTGGGAGCGACGGCACAAGAACGTACTTTGTGGTGCGTGAGCGTGCGGCGAACCTTCTACTCCTGCCAGGTCGAACTGGCGATGGACACCATCGGCGGCAAATGGGCGGTCGTGATCCTCGGATACCTGAAGGAGCAACCGCGGCGCTACGGCGAACTGCGCCGGCTCGTGCCCGAGATCACCGAGAAGATGCTGACCCAGCGGCTGCGTGAACTCGAGGCCGCCCGCCTGATCGAGCGGACGGTGCACGAGGCACCGGTCCGCACCGTGACCTATCGGCTGATCGATCCCGGACTCCGGCCGGTACTGCAGGCCCTCTACGACTGGGGCGGGACCCTGGCAGCTCGGGCGAGTATCGAGATCGGGTCCCCACGCGCGGAATCATCGGAATCGCGGCGTGGCGATCCGCTCGGCTGAACGGCGTCGCCGCCGCCATCGGGTCGATCCGGTACTTCCTCGGCGCGACAGCCACGGCGCCGCGGGCGTGGTCCTGCAAGACCTCGGTCTTCCCCCTGGCTGTACCTCGTCCCTGCCGCGACACCGGCTCTGCCGTCGGTGCCCGGTGCGCCAGGTGGCGGCCGACGCGCATCGAGCCGGCCGCCCACTGGTTCCCTCAGCCGAACGGACTCCGCGGCCGCTCCTGCAACTCGCCGTCGACGTAGATATCGACCTTCTCGTTGTAGAAGCAGGCCAGCCCCGCGATCTTCTGGCTCTCCGGGGTGGGGGTCCGGTAGATCCACACCAGGTCCGGATGCTCGGTCTCGCCGATGCGGATGTTCCAGTAGTCGGCGTTGCCCTTGTACGGGCAGCTGGTGTGGGTGTCCGACGGCCGCAGCAGGTCCATCCTGATATCGGTGAGCGGCAAATAGAAGCGGGCGGGGAGCCCGGTTTCGAACAAGATCCGCGGGGATCGGGAATCGGCCAGGGTCACACCGTCGAGTTCCACCCGCACATGCCGGGAGCTCGCCAGGATGTCCACGCGCGAATACGGGTTGCGCGGGTGGACATAGATCGGCTCGTCCTCCTCGAACCATTCGTCCATCGCGTCCCAGTCCAGCCGCACCAGGTCGTGCAACGGCGGATCCGCGTAGCGCAGGGCGGACCCGGCGGCCGTGGTGCCGTCCACGACGACGTTGTATCCGGTGGCCTCGCCGAGGCGGGGGGAGGTGCGTGTGGTGCCGTCGAATTCGAGTTTCGCGCGCAGATCGGCGGCCGGGATGTAGTACGCCGGGTAGTAGGGGTTCTCCCAGACCAGCGCGGGGCGGACGGTATCGGCGACCAGATGTCCGCCGAGGTAGACCCGCACGCGCTTCTGGATCGTCTCGACCCGGACCTCGTCTCGCTGTGCTTCGGTCATACTCCCCGACCCTACGCCGGGCAGGGTGCCCGGGAGGTCACGAAAAGAGCGGGCCCCGCCGGTCGGCGTC
>NZ_JBEXLL010000137.1:0-8125 GCF_040609955.1 Nocardia sp. NPDC004568 | reverse complement strand
GGCGCAGAACGTGCGGACGATCGGCGCCGCCGCCCCGGGCACCGCGGTGCGCACCATGGCCCTGCCGCTGGGCTCGTCCCCGGCCGACCCGGTCGCACCGAGCGGAAACGCCTACGGTAAGTCGAAATTGGCGAACTTGCTGTTCACCTACGAACTGGCGCGGCGCCTCTCCAGCACTCCGGCGACCGCGCTGGCCGCCCACCCCGGCGGTGCGAGCACCGAGGTGTTCCGCTACTCCCCCGCCGCGTTCCGGCTGCCGAACCTGGCCATCGCCCGGCTCTTCGGCCGCACCCCGGCCATGGGCGCGCTCCCGACGCTGCGCGCGGCCACCGATCCGCTGGCCGCGAGCGGCGACTACTACGGGCCCGCCGGCCTCTTCGAGATCCGCGGCCACCCGGAGCGGGTGCGGTCCAGCGCTCATTCACACGACCGTCGCCGACAGGAAAGCCTCTGGTCGGCATCCGAAGAGCTGACCGGGGTGCGGTTCGCTGTGAGCGGAACCCTCGACGGGTGAAACGGCGTAATCTTGTAATCAAGTAATCGTTGTAGCTGGGAAGGTGCACCATGAGACAGGGACATCGGGGGCGCGGATTCGGCCGGCCCGGCGGCTGGCAGCAGGCCGACCTACCGGACGCGGCGGACGCGGCGGACTGGTTCGCGGGGCGATTGCCCAGCGACTGGTTCACCGGCAGTCCCGCCATCGAGATCGACCGGGACGAGATCGTGGTGGTCGGCGAACTGCCCCTCCCCGCTACGGATGAGAAGCCCGCGGATGTGGCGGCGGGCGGGGACGAGACCACCCGCACCGTTCCGGAGGCGACGAAACAGGGCGCGGTGGCGCGGTTCCGCGAGACCACCCGGGGCGCGCGAATGCAGATCGCCGACGAGGCCCAGCAGCGCTACGGCCGCAGCGTGGCCTGGGGCGTCTCGGTCGACGGTGAGCGGATTCTGTTCACCCATCTGGCGGTACCGGTGATGACACGTCTGCGCCAGCCGGAGCGCAAGGTCCTCGATACGCTCGTCGACGCGGGGGTCGCACGGTCCCGGGCCGACGCGCTGGCCTGGACGGTGAAACTGGCGGGTGAGCACACGGAGAGCTGGCTGGAGGAATTGCGCGCCGCCATGCGCAAGGTCGAGGATCTCCGATCCGAGGGCCCGCAGGGGCTCTGAGCCACGAGCCGGTCGGCCGCGTCCGGCCTCCGGTCCTCCGGTGGTCCGGGCGCGGCGCCACCGGAGGGCCCGCCCGCGGGCGATGCCGGCCCGCTCAGCCGAGGTGCGCCGCGAGCAACCAGGCCGGTACCGATTTGCGGCCGTTCGGTTCGTCGCGCAGATCCTCGAACCGCAGCAGCGGTTCACCGGCCGGAGAATCGAGGCGCTCCGGCAGATTCGCGTGAATGCGCGCCGGGGCGATCTCATCGATCACCCAGTAGGTCGATACCGCGTCGCGGAGTTCGTCGGCCGTGACGGGCGCGGGTCCCGCGCCGGGGAGTTCGGGAAATCCGGCCCGGTCGAACACCAGCGCGAAATAGGCCGCGCCCGGGGCGGCGGCCCGCGCGATCGACCGCAGGTACCCCTCCCGCGACGCCACCGGAATCGAATGGAACAGCGTGCTGTCGACGACGGTACCGAAGCGGCCGTCGTAGCCGGTGAACGAGGTGATGTCGGCGACCTCGAACGTGGCGGTGGCCAGGCCCCGCCGTTCGGCTTCGGCGCGGGCCGATTCGATCGCGGTCGGCGCGAGGTCCAGGCCGACGGTGGTGAAACCGCGCTCGGCCAGATACAGCGAAATGGCGCCTTCACCGCATCCGGCGTCGAGAACATCTCCGTGGAATCTGCCTTGGTCGATGAGTGCGGCGAGTTCGGGCTGGGGTTCCCCGATACTCCACGGTGGCGCGACGTCCGGCCCGAACGGACCGGTACCGCGATAGACGGATTCGAATTCGAAATCACCCGGTGTGGTCATACCCCCACGATTAGCAGCCGCTTCGGCGCATGTACATGTAACCCGAGACCGGATACCCCGCGTCGGGCCTCGGGCCGTACCGGCGACCGTTCGCCGGAACCGCATCGGCGACCGATAGCTCCCCGGCGGCCGCCGGTCCCATCTCTCGGGCGGGATCCGCACGCCGACGGCAGGGTGGGAGGCGGGCCGTGCCGCACAGCGATCCACCGACATGGCGTGGACCGGCTGGGCCGGTGGCGCGGTGTTGTACGCGACTGGGCAAGACCGCACCACCAGGCGTCGCTCCGGTCGAACGGCGCAAGGTCGATCTGTCCGCCGACCACCGGCGGCGCATAAGAGGGTGTGCGGACCGGCGTCTTCGACCGACCGTCTGAGTCAGCGACCTGCAGTTATTAGTCATTCTCCAGCACATCGAAGATTCAGCCGACCGATCCGGCTGCCCCCCACCGCGGCCACCAGGACGCCACGCGGCGCACAAGGCGGAGGCATACACGCAGCAAAAGGCAATATAACGAGCGAATATTCACGCCAATGGCCGTGGACGGCCCGAGCCCACCCACAACCCGGATTCGTCGAACAAGACACTTGTACAGTTGTTAAGTTACTGAGTATTCTTCCTCTATCAACCCGGTGACGCAGCTGCGCCACCGCGATGCTCGAACTCGACGAGGAGTGGCGACATGGACCGACTCAACAGGCGGGATGCGTTGAAAGCCGGCGGGGTACTGGGCGCGTTCGGCGCGCTCGCCCTCGCGACCCCGGCCCGAGCCCAGCCGTGGACCTGGTCGCCGCAGGGGTCGGTGGCGGGCAGCGGCGCCGGCGTCGACCCACTGGGCGTCTGGGATCCCGAAGCCGACGAACTGGTCGCCTCCCTGCTCGATCGCGGCGCGGTACCGGCCGTCAACGATCTGCTGCGTACCTGGACCCGCAACGGTCAGCCGTTACCGGGCGGGCTGCCCCCGGATCTGCGGGACTTCATGGAATACGCCCGGCAGCTGCCCCAGTGGACCGATCCCGGCAAACTGGCCACCGCCGTAGATTTCAACAAGAAACGCGGTCTCTACCTCGGCGTGTTGTACGGCCTCGCCAGCGGCATGATGAGCACGGTCATCCCCAAGGAAGCGCGGGCGGTCTACTACTCCAAGGGCGGCCACGATCTCAAGGACCGCATCTCCAAGACGGCGAAACTCGGCTACGACATCGGCAGCGGCAACGCCTACGGCCCGGACGGGCAGATGGTCGTCACCTGTGTCAAAACGCGTCTGGTGCATGCCGCGGTGCGGCATCTGCTGCCCCAGTCGCCGCACTGGGTGCATTCGGCCGACGAGGACATCCCCATCAGCCAGAACGACATCATGGTCACCTGGCACAGCCTGCCCACCACCGTGATGCGTCACCTCACGGCCTGGCAGGTGCCCATTCCCGTCCAGGAATCGGACGCATTCCTGCATTCCTGGCAGGTCGCCGCGCATCTGCTCGGCGTCCGCGACGAGTACATCCCGAATTCGTGGGACCAGGCCGACTCCCAGGCCGCGCAGGTCCTCGATCCGATCATCGCGCCGACCCCGGAGGGGGTGAAACTGGCCGACCGGCTACTGCGCCTGGGGACGAACCTCGACCTCGCCATTCTGAGCAAAGGGGTCCTCGGCTCCTTTACGCGCTTCCTGCTCGGCGACAAGATCGCCGACGAGCTGGCCATCGCCCGCGAACCGGTGTGGGATCCGCTGCTGCGCTTCAGCTGGGGCCCCTTCATCGCGGTCCGGGAGGGCATCCTCACCGTGGCCCCGCCGACACAGGAGGCGTACTGGCTGTTCGACGAGTTCCTTCGGCAATTCGCCCTGTGGTATCTGGCGGAACTCCGGATGCCGATCAGTATCGAGCTCCCGATGATGAACCGGGATATGAGTCGGCCACCGCGCTGACCCGGATGTCGGCCGAGCCCGCACGGACCGTGTCCGTGCGGGCGTGTGCACCGCCGGGCGTCCACCCGGGGCCCGGGCCGCGCTCATCTCATGGGAGCTCCGCCGGCGACGGTCTCCCGCCTCACTCGATCAGCTGCACCTCCGGTGCGGATGGAGCAGTCATGCCCACACGATGGCAATCCGGCGTCGCCGCTTGCGTTTTCGCGCTCGTGGCCGCAGTCGTACAGGTCGGCGGAACCCCGGTAGCGGCGGGCAGCCCGACCCCGTGCCCCGATCTGTACGTCGTGGCGATCCCCGGAACCTGGGAGACATCCGATACCGAGCCCGGTACGGGCATGCTCGCGGCGACCGTCGCCCGACTCCCGGGCAATGTGGCCGTCGACTACGTCGCCTACGCCGCGACGGCCTTCCCCTGGGAGGGCGAGGGTGTACGGCCGCTCCCAACAGGAGGCCACCGATCGAGCGCGCGATATGGTCGCGTCCGCCGCCCGGTCCTGCCCGGCGACCCGTATCGCGATACTCGGCTACAGCCAGGGCGCGCACGCGGCCGGTGATCTCGCGGCCGAGATCGGCGCCGGGTCCGCCACCGCGCCGCCCGAGCGAATCGTGCTGGTGGGCCTGATCGCCGACCCCCGGCGCTCGCCGGCGGACACCCTCATCGGCCCGGCGGTACCGGGAGCCGGAGCGGTCGGGGCGCGGCCGGGCGGTTTCGGCGCACTCGGCCCGCGCACCTACACGTTCTGTGTCGACGGCGATCTGTACTGCGCGATGCCCGACGGCGATATCGCCGGACGCCTGGCCGGACTGGTGGTCCAGATGTCGAACCCCGATCCGACCGATATCGGCACGTATCAGCGGCAGGCGGTCGCGCTGTTCGGCGATGCGCTGGCCGCGGGCGGCCTCGGCGTGCTCGCCGGGCAATTCGACGCCTCCGCCTACGAGCAACGCCGGAAGCAGATCGAGGACTTCCTCGAATCCGGTGCGCACCAGAGCTATCCCACCTACGTTGTCTACCCCGCGGGCGCCACCGCCCTGACCTGGCTGCGACAGCGCCTGATCGAGGCGGCGCACTACTGAGCACCGGCGACGCGGTCGACAGCTCCGGGAAGCCAGCTGTTGCCCGGTGCCGTCCACTGCCGGTCCTTGATCATCCGGCGTGCCGCGCGCCGGTTCCGGCCGATCAGCCGGTCCAGATACGTCGAACACGGTCACCGGAACCGCGGGGGTGGTGAGCCGCGGGTCACCAGAATTACTGCGCGGCTACCTCGAGGACCGGATCGCCGCGCTCCGCGCGATCGGCTCGCGGATGGAGCATCAACTCGACCGCCACTGGCCCGACCAGAGCGCCGCGGACGATCTCATCGCCGAACACGCCCGGCTGCGGATCCGGACCGAGATCGAGTGGCACGAGAAAGTGCTGGCCGGTATCGGCAAGCCCGACTGAGCGGTACCGCAGCGGTCCTTTGGCCACATCGCCCTGTCTCACCTGGACCGGGGCAGATGCGCCTTCGCCGCCTCGTATGTGCTCGGCCCGGTCGGTTCGCCCGGGCGGTAGACGAGGTGCACGACTCCCGTGGTGAAGGCCTGGGCGGAGACCAGCCCCAGCGGGATCGGGACCTCGCCCCCGTCGAACAGGCGCAGGCCCCGGTGGAGCGCGATCGGGTGCACCAGCAGGTGCAGTTCGTCGAGTAGTCCGGCGATGAGCAGTTGGCGCACCACGGAGACCGATCCGCTCATGGCGATATCCGAGGTGCCCGGCTCGTTCTTCAGCGCGGTGACGGCGTCGACCAGATCGCCTCGCAATCGCTCGGAATTGCGCCAGGTGAACTCGAGCTCCCGGGTGGATACGACGATCTTGCGGGCATCGCCGAAAACCCGGGCCATGCCCGCGTCCTCGCCACCCGCGGCCTCCCGGGCCGGCCACGCCTCCGCGAAACCTTCGTAGGTCTTGCGGCCCAACAGCAGGGTGTCGGCCGAACCGATCCGACTGCCCACCGCGGCGCCCATGTCGTCGTCGAAGTACGGAAAGTGCCAGCGGTGGGGATCCTCCACGACACCGTCGAGCGAGACGAACAATCCGGCGGTGATCTTCCGCATCGATTACTCCTTGGGTCGTGACGCCGAGTCGGTGTTCATCTCGTCAGACGACCGGCGGCCCGGGAACTCATCGCGCGGAAGGCACATCATCGGACATGGTCGTCCGACGACGCTGCGGCAGGTCGAGCACCGCGGTCGGCACCGAACAGTGGTCCGGCCGCGGCCGCGACCGGAGTACAACCGAGGGCTCGGAACAGCGACCAGATGGTCACCTGGGTCGCGGTCAGCACCGGCACACCCGCGGCCTCGGCAAGAACTGCGGTGAGATGGTCGGTGTGCAGCGCGGTTTCGGGCAGCAACACCAGCTCGGCCTCCGGATGTGCCGCTCGTGTCACCAGGTCGACGATGCGCTCGTCTCCCCACCGCGCCAGGTCGCGGTCGGTACGCGCATTCGCGTCGACGCGGCGCACGACCGCCGCGTGCGTCTCACCGAGGTGGGCGATGAACCCGTCGGTGAAATGCGCTGGATAGACCGACGCCACACCGATTCGCCTGGCTCCGAGATGGCGGACCGCGTCCTGGAAGCCGCGCAGTGTGGTGGTGCCGCGGCATCCAGCGACTCGAGCCAGGGTGGCCAGCTGGCGGGCATGGTCGTGGGCGCTGCGCAAGAAACCGGCCGAGGTGACCGCGAGCGCGACGGCGTCGAACCGGCCCGCGGAACCGTCCAGCGCGCTCGCGAGCAGTTCCGGGTCACCCAGTCCGGCCGCCGCGGCCGCGAGACGGTCATCCGGCATATCCGCCAGGCCCTCGGCCACGCCGGGCGGCCACGGCAATTCCACCACCTCCAGTCCGGCCGGCGGCGATGTCCGCGCCAGCAGTCGCTGAAAGTCCTCGACGTCGGCATTCGCCGTGGGGAAGAGCGCACCGAAACACACAGTCTCCATCATTGGAGGTCGCATACCCGGGATCGGTGGCACGAAATCGTCTCGACGGTAGTGAGCCGGCTGCGGCCTCCGGCCCGCACCACGGCGAAAATCTGTTGGCGGACCACGGCGACCACTGCTACCTTTCCGGAGGCTGTGCCGGAGAACGAGGAGGTGATACCCGTGAACGCAGTATCGATACGGGTGCTCCCCTGCGGGGTCACGGTCGGGCGATAGGTCGTCCGGGAGCGCCGCTCGAGAGCACTCCCGAAAGGCACGACAATGCAATTCACTTCCGAACAGCGCTTCGACGACGGCGTCCTCGAACGCGCGTTCACTCTGGGCGAGATCCCCGGCCTCCTGTGGACGCCCGGATCCGTGGCCGCACCGGCACCGCTGATCCTGGTCGGCCACCCCGGCGGTCTGCCCACGATGTATCCGCGATTGGCGGCCCGGGCGCGGCACGCCGCCGCGGAGGGCTTCGCCGCGGCCACCATCGAACTTCCCGGAAGCGGTGACCGGCCCCGGATCGCCGCCGCCGAGCAGGCCCGCGCGGACCTGCTCCGGGCGCTGCGGGCAGGCGAGCCGGTCGCCGACGAGATCGTCGACCGGCTCGTCCTCCCGCTGGTCGACGAGGCAGTCCCGGAATGGCAGGCCGCCCTGGACGCTCTCCTGGCGCTGCCCGGCATCGGTGGCCCGGTCGGCTACTCGGGAGGAGTGATCTCCCTCGGCGTCCGGCTGGCGGTGGTCGAGCCGCGTATCTCGGCCGCTTTGCTGTTCGCCGGAAGTTTCGTGCCCCGCAGCATAGTCGAGGAGGCCCGGCGGGTCAGCATCCCGCTACAGGTGCTGTTGCAGTGGGACGACGAGGGAAACGACCGGCAACAGGCCCTCGACCTGTTCGACGCCTTCGGCTCCGAACAGAAAACGCTGCACGCCAATATGGGCGGGCACACCGGCGTCCCGTGGTTCGAGGGGGACGCCGGGAACCGGTTCTTCGCCCGGCACCTGAAGTGAGGCAGGCCGTTCGGGCCGGCCGCGGACGATAAGAGCTGTCGGCCGGGATGCCACGGTCGCGTCCGGAGTGGCGGGAGCGGCCGCCGGACCGATCGCCGCCAACCCGGCAGACGATCCGAGCACGGTAGGACCGGCGATCGGTGGCCCGGCCACCGATCCCCGGTGTTAACGGTGGGTTTGTGACCTGGGGGGGAGTGGCGCGGCGCGGTGTGGGGGGGGCGGGGGGCGGGGGGGGTGCCGCCCGCCGCGACCGGTTTGCGCATCCG
>NZ_JBEXLL010000136.1:0-8202 GCF_040609955.1 Nocardia sp. NPDC004568 | reverse complement strand
CACCGCCGGCGCCGACGGATCCACCGCCACCGCCGCGGCCAGCAACTCCGGCAACGTCGACGCCGGCACCGCCGCACCACCCGTGCGGGACAGGATCTCGGCGCGCTCGGCCTCGTCCAGGATCTCGATCGACCCCAGCGCGATATCCGGGTCCGCGGCCACCGCGGTCAGCAACTGCCGGAACCGGGTGATCACGGTTCGGATGGTCGCCTCGTCGAACAGTTCGGTGGCGTAGTTCAGGAACAGGGTCATCCCGCCGGAGCCGTTCTCGGCCAGCGTGAACTGCAGATCGAACCGGGCCACATCTTCCACGAGTTCCAGCCCGGAGACCTCCAGACCCGCGAGATCCAGCACCGGCTGCTCGTTGTTCTGCAGCGACAGCACCACCTGGAACAGCGGGTTGCGGGCCTGCGAACGCTCCGGCGCCAGCAGATCCACCAGCCGCTCGAACGGCACATCCGCATTACCGAACGCATCCAAGTCGACCTGCCGAGCCCGATCCACCAACTCGGCGAACGATTCGCCCGACCCGACCGCGGTCCGCAACACCAACGTGTTCACGAACATACCGACCAGATCGTCCAGCGCCCGCTCACCACGACCCGCGATCGGCGTACCGATCGCGATGTCATCGCTACCGGACAACCGTGCCAGCAACGCCGCCAATCCGGCATGCAACACCATGAACATCGAGGCGCCACGAGTACGCGCCATACCGTCCAGGCCCTGGATCAGCTCAGCGGACAACTCGCCGCTCACCGTCGCGCCGCGCATCGACGCCACCGCCGGGCGCGGCCGGTCCAGCGGCAACGCCAACTCGTCCGGGACGCCGTCGAGGGTGCGCTGCCAGAACGCGATCTGGCGCGCCAGCGGCGAATTCACATCGTCCTCGGCGCCCAGCACCTGCCGCTGCCACAGCGTGTAGTCGGCGTACTGCACCGGGAGCTGATCCCAGCCCGGCTCGAGATCCCGAGCCCGTGCCGCGTAGGCGGTCATCACGTCCCGGGCCAGCGGGGCCATCGAGAAACCGTCGCCGGAGATGTGGTGCACGACCACCACCAGCACGAACTCCCGCGGCGACAGCTCGAGCAACCGAGCCCGCAACGGCGGGGCCACGGAGACGTCGAAACCGACACCCACGAACTCCGCTACCGCGGCGGGCAGTTCCTCCGCGGTGACCGCGACCGTCTCCAGCCGGAGGTCGACGCGGTCGGCGGGCACGACCAGCTGCACCGGCACTCCGGAACGCTCCGGGAAGTAGGTGCGCAGCGATTCGTGCCGCCGCAGCACATCGGCCAGGGCCGCGCGCAGCGCCGCCACATCCAGGTCACCGGAGAGCCGGATCGCCATCGGCAGGTTGTAGGCCACCGACGAGGTGTCGTACTGGTTGAGGAACCACATCCGCTGCTGCGCGTAGGACAGCGGCACCAGCTCGGGCCGCGGCCCGGCCACCAGGGCCGGACGCGCTTTCTCACCGGCGTGCTCCACCCGCACGGCCAACGCGGCCACCGTCGGCGCCTCGAACAGCGCGCGCACCGTGACCTGGGTATCGAGCGCGGTCCCGACCCGGGCCGCGACCTGGGTCGCGACCAGCGAGTTACCGCCCAGCTCGAAGAAATCATCGTCCGCGCCGACCCGGTCCAGACCGAGCACCTCGGCGAACGTCGACGCCACGACCTCCTCGATCGGAGTCGACGGCGCCCGGAACACGCGCGCCTCGAACACCGGTGCCGGCAGCGCTTTGCGGTCCAGCTTCCCGGCGGCGTTCATCGGGAACTCGTCGAGCACCACGAAGGCGGCGGGCACCATATAGGCCGGAAGTTCGGCACGCAGCGCGGTCCGCACCGCCTCCGGATCGATCGCGCGACCGGTTTCCGGTACGAGATAGGCCACCAGCTGGTCACCGGTGTGCTCATCGGTGCGCATGACCACCACTACCTGGGCGATCTCGTCCACACCGAGCAACGCCGTCTCGATCTCGCCGAGCTCGATGCGCAAACCGCGCAGCTTCACCTGGAAGTCGGTGCGGCCCAGGTATTCGAGCTCGCCGTCGAAATTCCAGCGCGCAAGGTCGCCGGTCCGGTACATCCGCACGCCGGCGCCGAACGGGTTCGCCACAAAGCGGTCGAAGGTCAGATCGGCGCGGTCCACATACCCGCGCGCCAGCTGCGCGCCGGCCACATAGAGCTCACCGGGAACCCCCGGCGGGACCGGGCGCAACCGGCCGTCCAGCACGTAGGCCTGGGTGTTGAAAGCCGGGACGCCGATCGGCACCGAGACCGTGTCGGCCTCGGTCACCTCGTGGAAGATGAGGTCGACCGTGGCCTCGGTGGGCCCGTACAGGTTGTCCAGCCGGGCGTCGGTCAGCTTCCGCAACCGGCGCGGAAGATCGACGGGGAGCGCCTCGCCGCCGACGACGATATGGCGCACACTCGACCAGGCGTCGGGACCGGTGTCGGCCATGATCACCGACAGCATCGACGGTACGAACTGCACCGTCGTCACCCCTTCGGAGGCGATGATCCCGGCGAGATAGGCGGGGTCACGGTGCCCGTCGGGGCGGGCGATGACGAGCCGGGCGCCCACCTGCAACGGCAGGAAGAACTCGGGGACCGAAGCGTCGAAGGTGACCGTGGCGCGCTGCAGCATGACATCGGACGCGCTCATCCCGTACCGCGCGTGTGCGGCCACCAGGTAGTTGACGATCGCCTTGTGCGCCACCGCGACGCCCTTGGGGCGGCCGGTGGAACCGGAAGTGAAGATCACGTACGCGGTGTTGGCCGAACGCAGCGGCCGCAGCCGATCTGCATCGGTGAGCGGAGCATCTGAGTATTCGGACAGATCCAGCCGATCGATGCGCAGCTGCCGCTCGATCACCGGGTCCAGGTCCGCACCGGCGGTGAGTACACACACCGGACGCGCGGTATCGAGGATATGCCCGAGCCGTTCCACCGGCTGTTCCGGATCCAGCGGTATGTAGGCGCCGCCGGCCACGACGACGGCGTACATACCGACGACGAGATCGAAGGACCGCTGCATACCCAGCGCCACATACACCTCGGGCCCGACACCCATCCCGACGAGCCGGCGGGCCAGCCGGTGTACCCGGCCCGCGAACTCGGCGTAGGACAGATTCGTCCCCTCGAACGTCAGCGCGATCTCGTCCGGCGTGCGGGCGACCTGCGCCTCGAACAGGGAGACCAGGGTGGCGGTCGCATTGCCGGGGGTCTCGGTGAGCGCGGTCTCCACCGGGAAACCCGTCGCGTTCCAGCGATCGAGCACCAGGGCGCGTTCGGCCGGAGCCATGAGATCGATATCCCCGACCGGCACCGTCGCGTCCGCGATCACCGCACGCAGCACCCGCACGAAGCGCCGGCCGAACTCGGAGATGAAATCGTCGTCGAACAGTTCGGTGGCGTAAAGGATCTCGGCATCCATACCCGACCCGCCGGCGACCGCGTCGCTCAGAGTGAGCGAAAGGTCGTATTTGGTGGTCGGGATGTCGACGTCCAGCCCGGTCATCGTCAGACCCGGCAGTTCCAGCCGGGTATCGCCCAGGTTCTGGAAGGCGAGCATCACCTGGAACAGCGGCTGACGGGACTGGGACCGGACCGGATTGAGGGCCTCGACCAGCCGCTCGAACGGCACGTCGGCGTGTGCGAACGCGGCCAGATCGCGATCACGCACATGCGCGAGCAGGTCGGTGAACGGCGCGCCGATATCGACCCGGGTCCGCAACACCAGCGTGTTGACGAACATGCCGATCAGCTCGTCGAGCACCCGCTCGCCGCGGCCGGCGACCGGGATACCGATGGCGATATCGTCGGTACCGCTGAGGCGGGCGAGCAGGGTGGCGAATGTGCTGTGCACCAGCATGAACAACGTGACGCCCTGGGCCTGGGCGACCCGGTTCAACTCGTCGATCACCGCACCGGGCACGACGAAGCGGTGTGTCGCCGCGCGTTCGCTGGCGACCGCCGGCCGCGGCCGGCTGGACAACCGGAGTTCGTCGGGCAGTTCGTCCAGTTCGGCCCGCCAGAAGTCCAGCTGCTGGGAGACCAGCGACGCCGGATCGTCATCGGATCCGAGCACCTCGCGCTGCCACATCGCGTAGTCGATGTACTGCACGGCCATCGGTTCCCATTCCGGGACCGCACCGGCCGAACGCGCCGCGTACGCGATCATCAGGTCACGGCTCAGCGGCCGCATCGAGAAACCGTCGGCGGCGATATGGTGCACCACACCGGCCAGTACGTAGTCGTCCTCGGTCAGGCGATAGACCCGCAGCCGAACCGGCAGTTCGGTGGTCAGATCGAAGCCGCGGAAACCGAATTCGGCGATCGAGGCGAGGAGTTCGCCACTGAGTTCGGCGCCCGACACCGCGGCCTGGTGCGTTCCGATGATCTCCACCTCGGGAACCGCGCGGTCCGGCGGCAGCACCTGCTGGTAGCCGATGCCCTCGTGGGCCGGGTACACGGTGCGCAGCGATTCGTGCCGGGCGATCACATCCGACACCGCCTGCAGCAGCACCACCATGTCGACCGCGCCGGTGAGCCGCAGCACGAGCGGAATATTGTCGACCGCGGAATTCGGTTCGAAGCGGTTGAGGAACCATATCCGCTGCTGTGCCTGCGACAGCGGCGGACGTTCGGGCCGGGGACGCGCGGCGAGAACCGGGCGCCCACCGGCACCGGCCTGCTGTTCCACCCGGGCCGCCAGCGCGGCCACCGTCGAATCCTCGAACAGCATCCGCACCGGGACCTGGGTATCGAGTGCGGCCCCGATCCGGGCCGCGACCTGGGTCGCGATCAGCGAGTTACCGCCGAGGGCGAAGAAATCGTCGTCGGCGCCGACCCGTTCGGTACCGAGGACCTCCGCGAAGACCCCGGCCACGATCTCCTCGATCGGTGTCGACGCGGCGCGGGAACCACTCGATTCGAACACCGGCGCGGGCAGGGCCCGGCGATCCAGCTTTCCGTTGATGGTCAACGGGATCCGGTCCAGTACGACCACCGCGGACGGCACCATATAGGAGGGCACCCGCTGACCGACACCTTCGCGGATCGCTTCGGTATCGGGCTCGTCCTCGGCCTCCGACACCACATACGCGACGATCCGGTGATCGCCCGGATTGTCCTCGCGGACGATGACCGCGGCCTGCGCGACATCCGGCTGCGCGAGAACCGCCGCCTCGATCTCACCGAGCTCGATCCGGAAACCGCGCACCTTGACCTGGTCGTCGGCGCGGCCCAGGTATTCGAGTTCGCCGGAGCGATTCCAGCGTGCCAGGTCACCGGAGCGGTAGAGCCGCGTCCCGGACGTACCGGGCTCGGCCAGCGGGTTCGCCACGAAACGGGCCGCCGTCAGATCCGGGCGATCCAGGTAACCGTGGGCGAGCTGCCCACCCGCGATGTACAGCTCACCCGTCACCCCGACCGGCACCGGCTGCAGCCGGCTGTCGAGTACGTAGATCTTCAGCCCGGCGATCGCCCGGCCGATCACGCTACCGGTGGCCCGGGCGATGATCTCCGCGTCCAGCGCGCGGTAGGCCACGTGCACGGTGGTCTCGGTGATGCCGTACATGTTCACCAGCACCGGCGAGGCGGTTTCCCGGTCGCCGATCTGGACGGTGCGCCCGGTCGAACCGTCACCGTGCCGGGCGATCCACTCGGAGAGCCGGCGCAGCTCCAGTGCCTCACCACCGAAGATGACGTACCGCAGCGCGAGCGGACGTTCCGCTTCCGCGGTGCGGTCCGCCTCGGCCAGCTGATAGAACGCCGACGGCGTCTGGTTCAGCACGGTGACCCGCTCGGTGCGCAGCAGTTCCAGGAACTGCTGCGGCGAGCGCGAGGTGTAGTAGTCGACGACCACCAGGGTGCCGCCGAAGAGCAGCGGGCCCCACAGTTCCCAGACCGAGAAGTCGAAGGCGTAGGAGTGGAAGAGGGTCCACACGTCCTCGGGACCGAACCCGAACTCGCGCTCGGTATTGGCGAACAGCCGCACCACGTTCCGGTGCGCGACCGCGACGCCCTTGGGGCGACCGGTGGAACCGGAGGTGTAGATGACGTAGGCGGTGTTGTCCGGACGCAACGGCGCCAGGCGATCGGCGTCGGTGACCGGACCGTCGTCGGCGTCCTCGATATCACCGGCCTCCACGGCGTATCCGTCCACCACGACATAAGAGATGCCGCCGGGCAGGTCCACCCGCACCGAGGAATCCAGCACCACGGTCGCGGGACGCGCGTCCTGGAGTATGTAGGCGATCCGATCGGCGGGGGAATCCGGGTCCACCGGCACATACGCGGCACCGGACTTGATCACCGCGAGCAGCGCGACCACCAGATCCAGCGACCGCGGCAACAGCACCGCGACCCGGGCCTCCGGTCCGGCGCCCTCGTCGATCAACCGGCGCGCCAGCACATTGGCCCGGCGCTCCAACTCGGCGTAGGTGAGCTGATCGCCCTCGTACTTCGCGGCGGTCCGATGCGGATGTTCTCCGGCGGCCGCCTCGAACAGCCCGGCCAGGGTCGCCGTCTCGGGGTCGTCGAGCGCTACGCCGTCGACGGTGAACACACCGGGACGGGCATCCGCACGGGATTGCGCCCAGCGCTGCGTCACATCGATGCGCTCGGTGTCGGCGAGCAGATCGATATCGCCGACCGCTGTCGCCGGCTCCCGGACGATCGCGCGCAGGATGCGCAGGAAACGCTCGGAGAAACCGGCCACGGTCTCCGGATCGAACAGATCTGTGGCGTATGCCCACTGCATCCGCAGACCGCCGTCGGCGGCACCCTCGGTACCCACCGTCAGCTGGAGGTCGAACTTCGACTGACCGGTCTGGAAGTCGACGACACCGAGGTCCAGCCCGGGCAGCGAGACCGCCGCCGTATCCGCCACCGATGCGGCCTCGAAGGCCAGAACGACCTGGAACAACGGGTGATGCGCCCGCGAACGGCGCGGATTGAGGATATCGACGAGCCGCTCGAACGGGATATCGGCGTTCGCGAAGGCGGCGAGGTCGGTGCGGCGCACCTCGGCCAGTAGTTCGGTGAACGGCGTGCCCGGGGCCACCTCGGTCCGCAGGACCAGGGTGTTGACGAACATACCGACCAGATCATCGAGCGCCTGCTCACCGCGGCCGGCGATCGGGGTGCCGATACTGATATCGGAGCTGCTGGACAACCGGCTCGCCCAGGCGGCGAGCGCGGCATGCACCACCATGAACAGGGTGGTGCCGTGCGACCGGGCCAAACTCTCCAGACCGGCACGCAGTTCGGCGTCGACCGCGAAATCGTGGGCGGCACCGGCATCGGAAGAGATCTCCGGGCGCGGCCGGTCGGCCGGCAGGTCCAGTCGGTCGGGCATATCCCGCAACTGTTCGCGCCAGTAGGCGATCTGTTCGGCGGCCACCGAGTCGGGATCGTCCTCCGAGCCCAGCACCTCACGCTGCCACAACGTGTAATCGGCGTACTGCACCGCCAGCGGTTCCCAGGCGGGGACCACACCGCGGCTGCGATCGTTGTAGGCGACCACGAGGTCCCGGAGCAGCGGACGCGGCGAGAAACCGTCGGCGCTGATGTGGTGCGCGACCAGGAGGAGCACGTGGTTGTGCTCGTCCAAGCGCAGCAGCGACACCCGAAACGGGAGTTCGGTCACGACATCGAAGAGGACTCCGGCCAATTCGAGAATGCGGGCGGGCAGTTCCGCCTCGGTGACCGGTTCGGGATCGAGCTCGATATCCACCGCACCGGCCGGCAGCACCTGCTGGTAGCCGATACCGTCCACTTCCGGATACACGGTCCGCAGCACCTCGTGCCGCGCCACCAGGTCCGAGACGGCCGCACGCAGCGCGTCCACGTCGAGATCACCGGTCAACCGCACCGCGAGCGGGATGTTGTAGGCCGCGGACCGGTCGTCGAACCGGTTCAGGAACCACATCCGCTGCTGCGCCAGCGACAACGGCACCCGCTCGGGCCGCTCCCGCGGCGCGAGAACCGGAAGATCCCCGCGCCCGGTGGCGGTCTCGGCGGCCGCGGCCAGCGCGGTGACGGTGGAGGCCTCGAACAGCATCCGCACCGGTACCTGCGCATCGAGCGCAGCGCTCAGTCGCGCCGCGACCTGGGTCGCGATCAGCGAGTTACCACCCAGAGCGAAGAAATCATCATCGGCACCGATGCGCTCCACACCGAGGACATCGGCGAA
>NZ_JBEXLL010000135.1:0-8295 GCF_040609955.1 Nocardia sp. NPDC004568 | reverse complement strand
GTTTCGGCGCGCCCGCCCCCCCGTCCCACGCCGACAGCGGGGTCCCCCACTCCGGGGGGGCCCCCGCCGCCGCCCGGCCGGCGGCCCCCCCGGACCGGTAGTCACCGGTCCGCGCCACGTCCAGGGGCGCGGAATCCCAGCTCACGAAGGAGCCGGGATCGAGCAACGCTTCGAGCAGTTGCCGGGACCCGATTCGCGACGACGTCATCCGAGCCGTCCCAGGATGCCCGGCACCGCACCTGTCCACACCGGCACGCCGACCAGTATGAGGGCAGCCGGCTCAGTAGCCCCGGGTGACCTTCTGCAACGCGTACTCGGTCAGCCGCACGAGCGCCTCCTTGGCCGGTTCCCGGCGGCGCGCGTCGATCGGCATGATCGGCACATCGGCCGGGACGGCCAGCGCCTGCCGGATATCCTCGATCGGGTACTGCGGGGCGTCGTCGAACTGGTTGAGCGCCACGAGGAAGGGCAGGTTGCGCGCCTCGAAGTAGTCGACCGCCGCGAAACTGTCCTCCAGCCGCCGGGTGTCGATCAGCACCACCGCACCGATCGCACCGCGGATGAGGTCGTCCCACATGAACCAGAAACGGTACTGGCCCGGAGTGCCGAACAGGTACAGCACCAGATCCTCGGCCAGGCTGATCCGGCCGAAGTCCATGGCCACCGTGGTGGTGGATTTGCTCTCGATACCCGCGAGACTGTCGATCCCGGCGCTGGCATTTGTCACCAGAGCCTCGGTTCTCAACGGGACGATTTCCGAAACTGCCCCCACCAGCGTCGTTTTGCCCACGCCGAACCCGCCTGCGACCACGATCTTCGCCGAGGTCGGCTTGGTCTGGCGGGTATCGACCTGTGCCGTCGAATCATATACGCCGGAGTCCACTGAGAACCCTTTCGATCAGCTCGCGACGTTCATCGTCGCTGGAATCGTCTTTCAATGTCGCCGAAACGCGGACATGCCCGGCTTCGATCAGGTCCGCTACAAGTACACGCGCCACCCCGATCGGTATACCCAGTCGAGCCGCTAGTTCGGCGACCGACGGCGACTCCCTGCACAACTCGACTATCGAGTTTTCGATATTGCTCAGTTCGTACTGGCGTTCGAGCGAAATGGGATGGGACGCGACGAGAGCCTCGAGCGCCAACTCGACCTTCGGCCGGGTACGACCGGCGGTCAGCGAGTACGGGCGCACGAGACTGGGCTCGGAGCCTCCCACGCGGTGATCCTCTATGTCCATCCCACCATCAGGAACCCATCGTGACGCGTGGGGTGGCCTGAACTGTCTGGCCTACGCGTTCGACCAACAAAGCCATCTCGTAGCCGACCTGTCCGATATCGCAGGACGTATTGGTCAGGACCGCGAGATAGGACCCGTCGCCCACCGCCATCAGCAGCAGGTAGCCGTGCTCCATTTCGACGACGGACTGCAGAACCGTGCCGCCTTCGAACAGATTGGACACACCCACCGACAGACTCGCCAGTCCGGCCGTGACCGCCGAGAGCTGCTCGGCCCGGTCGACCGGTAGTTGGGCACTCGCCGCCATCAGCAGGCCGTCGGCCGAGACCAGAACGGCATGGGCTACGCCAGGAACCTCGCCTGCGAAGTTCGAAACCAGCCAATCCAACTGACGGTTCGTACCACCTAGTTCGGGGTTCATCGGTCTCCTTTGTCTCCGGTTAGGTTCATTGCTCGCATTGCACGGCCATCCCGAACACCTTGCTGGTGCCGACTCAAACTAGACCGGATCGTTTCGGGATTGCGACTCGGCGTCCGATCCTGGGCGCCGCTGACAGCGCCGGGGACCAACCGGCCGCCCGGATTACGCTGCGGCAGACCGGCCGCGGTGCGGGTTTCGGGCTCGGCCTCACTGGCTCGCCGAGCCGCCGTCCAGCCCTCGTCACCCGGGGATTCGAAGGACGCGACGGCCTGGGAACGATCGGAGTCCGAATCCGACAGCCATGCCGACATCATCTCCGCGAAGATGGGCGTGCCACCGAGCACGCTGTCGGTCTCCTCCGCCGGCTGCAACCGGGTCTGGAAGAAGGACGCCGTCTTCGCCGGGTTGGACTTGTAGCTGTGCCGTCCGGGTTCCCGCGCGGCCGCGGACCCTCCGGTGGGCCGGGGCTCACGCGGCAACGCGACGCCGGGCGGGTTGTCGAACCGTTCGGCGGTGTAGCCGCCCGGCTCTCGGCGGGGCAACGCACCCGGTTCGGCGAGCGGGGGCTGCCGCCTCGGTGCCGCGATATCCCGCTGCGGCAGCGTGTTCGAGCGCTCCCGGGCCGTGTGGCCGCCGTCGGCCGGCACTCCACGCTGCGGCAGACCGCCACCGGCGGCCGGACGCTGGGGCAGACCGTTGCCCGGCGCTTCCCGCCGCGGCGGCAGCGCGCCCGGGCGCTGGGCCGGCAGTTCGCCGGAGCCTTCCCGCGACGGCAACCCACCGGCCGCCGCCGGGCCGCGCTGGGCCGGCAACTCGCCAGAGGCATCCCGCGACGGCAACCCACCGGCCGCCGCCGGGCCACGCTGGGCCGGCAACTCGCCGGAGGCATCCCGCCGTGGCAGACCGTTGACGGAATCGCGCTGCGGGAGGCCGGAGGCGGAATCCCGCTGCGGGAGGCCGTTGGCTCCGGGCTCGCGCCGGGTGGGCAGTCCGCCCGACGCGGATTCGGCGCCGGGACGCGGTTCCGGCTCCCGCCGGGGCACGCTGCCGGCCGCCGGACCTCCGCGTTGGGGCAGCCCCGAGGCTCCGTTCTCGCGGGACGGGGCGCCGTTGGTACCCGGATCCCGTTGCGGCAGACCGCCCGGCCGCTGCTGGCCCGGCTGACGCGTGGGCAGCGACCCGCCCAGACGCGGCGGCGCGGCGGTTTCCGACGCGGTCTCGGTGGGACGCTCGTCGGCCGGACGAGCGGGCGCGGCGTCCCGGGGGCCACCGGGCGCTCCGTTCGCACCGGGCCGGCGCTGCGGCAGCCCGCCCAGGCCACCCGGACTCGGCTGCGGTGCGCCGGCGGTGCCGGGCTGCCGCTGCGGCAGCCCGCCGGGACCGGCGTTGGTCTCCCGCGGCGGCGGGCCGCCCGCGATCGATTCGCCGGGGGTACGCGGCGGCAGGGTCGGTGTGGCGCCACCGCCGCTCGGTCCCAGATTACGTTTCGGCAGGCTGGCTGCGGCGAGTTTGCCGCGCTGGGCGGTACTGCCCGCGCTGGCTTCCCGGAGACTGGTGGTGCCCTGTTCGCCCTCGCGCGGGCCTCCGCCCATGGCGCTGCCCGGCTGCCGCTGCGGCAGCCCACCCGCCCCCAGCGGCGCGGGAGTGGCCGGACGCTCCGGCGGCTTCGGCCGTTCGACGGCCGGCAGCGGTCCGCTCATCCCGGGGTCGACGGTCACCATCATGTTTCCGGCGGCCGTGCGGCTGATACCGCGGGTCTGCATCGACGGTCCGCCCGGCGCATTGCGCAACGCGGCCGCGGCGGCCTCGTCGGGCGACTGTTCCGGCTTCTTCTTCGCGGCATCGTTCGGGACGACGGCCTGCGGGCCGGATCCGGTCGCCAGCGGCAGGATCTGGGTCTCCCCGGCGACGATCAGGCTCATCGGGACGTGCACGGTGACGGTGACGCCCGGATCGCGCGCGGTATCGAAGGTCGGCCGCAGCCGCACGTTGAGACCGTGCCGTTCCGCGAGCCGGCCCACGACGAACAGACCCATGTGGCGAGCGGTGTCGGGACCGGGTTCGGCGGTGCTCTCCAGCCGGCGGTTGATCTCGGCCATCTCGCTCGGCGGCATACCGATACCGCGGTCGGCGACCTCGATGAGCAGGCCCTGATCGTGTGCCTGGGCGAAGGTGAACTTCACGTCCGTCTCCGGCGGCGACGCGCGCAGGGCGTTGTCCAGGAGTTCGGCGAACAGGTGGGCCATATCGGAGGCGGCCGGTTCGATCAGCGCACCGCGCGGGGTGGCGCCGAGCTTGACCCGCTCGTAGTCCTCGACCTCGGAGATCGCGGCCCGCAGGACATCGGCGATCTCGACGGGCGCGGATTTGGCGCGGCGCTGTTTGGTACCGGCGAGAATCAGCAGGTTGTCGCCGTTACGGCGCATACGCGCGGCGAGATGGTCGAGCCGGAAGAGGTTCTCCAGCAGGCGCGGGTCCTTCTCGTCGTACTCCATCGCCTCGATGAGGCTGAGCTGATGGTCGACGAGCGATTTACTGCGGCGCGCCAGGGTTTCGAACATATCGTTGACCTGGGAACGCATCTGGGCCTGATCACTGGCCAGCCGCAGCGCCTGACCGTGGATATCGTCGATCGCGCGCGCGAGCTGACCGATCTCCTCCTCGGACCGGATGGGCATCGGTTCGAGCGGGACCTCCTCGGGCGAGGCGCCGGTACGGAGCTGGGCGACCTCGTCGGGCAGATCACTCTCGGCGACCCGGAGGGCGGCCAGGCGCAGCCGGTGCAGCGGCACGATCATCGAGCGGGCCACGAACACCGCGAGCAGTAGGGCGGCCAGGATCGTCAGCAGCACGACGATCGAGTACACGACGGCGTCGGACAGGGCCTTGTCGGCCATCTTCCGCACACCGTCGTCGATCGAGGAGGTGGCCTCGGCGATCAGTTTGTCGGTGGTCCCGGTGCTGTCCAGCAGTGACTGCCGGGCCTCACCCAGCGGCAACCGCCCGGCCTGGGCCTCGGGGGTCTCCAGCATGCCGGCGCGGTTGTCGATGCCCTGGCGCAGGATCGCGATATCCGGATCCTCGGCGTTGTAGCGCTGGCTCAGGATGTTCAGCAGCGCGCGTTCGGTATTGGTCGCGGTGCGATAGGCCTGTTCGCCGGATTCCTGGTTCCGCAGCAATTCGGCCGCCGCGGTGATCTCACCGACCATGGTGGACCGCAGGTTCAGCGCGTCGACGAGCCGGAGCTTCGCCGGGTCGATCGACGCGTCACCGACCTCCCCGAGAATGGCCTCCACGGCCCGGACACCCGCGTTACGGGCCTTGTCGAGAACCTCCACCGCCTCCTCCGGCGGCAGATTCGTCGGCGCCGTCCCCTGGGCGCGCACGCCCTTGGCCTGGTCGATCATCTCGGAGAGCGCCTGCCGCGCCACCGGAAGATCGTCGAGTTCGGTGAGTGCGGACTCGGCCGCGGCGATCGACTGATCCAGGGAGGTCAGATTGTCCTCGGTGACCATCGACCGGCCCGGCGCGATAGCGATCACCTGCGAGCCCGCCGTCGCGGAGGTTGCGGTACTGAGATCGAGAACGGAAGGAACGATACTGACGTTCTCGGAGGCCGAGCCCAGTCGGTTCGCGTTGCTCCATTCCGCCGAAATCCTGGACACGCCGAGCCCGACCGCGACCGCCAACGGCACAGCCAGCACGGCCGTAACCTTCCAGCGAAGGTCCCAGTTACTCAGCGCCCAGCGCTTCGTGCCGGACCTAGCGGCGTCACGCATTCCCACTCACTTTCCAACCTGGCCCCAGCCATGCTCCATCAGCGGAACTCCACACTCGCATAGTGGCTCGACGGGTGGAGCTGCCCGTGGGTCGCGGCTGGCCGAGAAATTGCGTCTACGACGGACCGAATTTGTGTCATCAGATTCTAACGGATCAATAACTTCTTGGTGTACTCAGCCCGGGTCCACGCACATTGACCAGCCGGTTACAGGCATAAGCCATGGTCGCGACACCCGACGGGGGGTCGCGTGAAGTCTGCCACAATCGTGCTGATCTATCGAGGCGAGGATTGCTGCGAGGCTAGGGAGCACGGGTGAACGCGAGGAACGAGTATCGACCGGTCTATCAGACCAGCCTGGTCGATCCCGCCGAGTTCTGGACCCGCGCCGCCTCGGCCGTCGATTGGGATGTCCCCCCTGAACAGGCTCTCGACACCGATCGCCGGACTTCGCGATGGTTTCCCGGCGCTCGGCTCAATACCTGCTACAACGCGCTCGACCGGCATATCGACGCCGGCCGGACCGAGCAGGCGGCACTGATCTACGACTCGGCGATGACCGGCAGATCCCGCGTCTACAGCTATGGCGAACTGCGCGAGGAGGTCGCGAAATTCGCGGGCGCAATGCGTGATCTCGGAGTAGGCGCCGGTGACCGGGTCGTGATCTACCTGCCGATGATTCCCGAAGCCGTGATCGCGATGCTGGCCTGCGCCCGAATCGGAGCCGTGCATTCGGTGGTGTTCGGCGGATTCGCGGCGCCCGAACTCGCCGCCCGGCTCGACGATGCCGAGCCCGTCCTGATCGTGACAGCGTCAGGGGGGCTGGAACCGAACCGGACCATCGCCTACCCACCCATTGTCGACGAGGCCCTCGCACTGGCCGGTACCACCGCGCCGCGGACCGTGCTGGTGAAACAGCGCGCGGATTTCCCGCCACACAACCACGACGGCGATCCGGCCGTCGGCGCATCCGTGCGCTGGCTGGACTGGGACGCCGTGGTCCGCGACGCCGAGCCCGCGGACCCGGTCTCCGTCGCGGCGACCGACCCGCTGTACGTGCTGTACACCTCCGGAACCACCGGTAAGCCGAAGGGCGTGGTCCGCGACAACGGCGGTCACGCCGTCGCCCTGACCTGGTCCATGCGCAATATCTACGATGTCGGCCCGGGTCAGGTCATGTGGGCCGCCTCCGATGTGGGCTGGGTGGTCGGCCACTCCTACATCGTGTACGCGCCGCTGCTGGCCGGTGCCACCACGCTGCTCTACGAGGGCAAACCGGTGGGCACCCCGGATGCCGGTGCCTTCTGGCGGGTGGTGGCCGAACATCGCGTGCATACGCTGTTCACCGCGCCGACCGCTCTGCGGGCCATCCGCCGGGCCGACCCCACCGCCGCATTCGCCCGCGAGTACGACCTCAGTTCTCTCCGTTCCCTTTTCTGCGCAGGTGAACGGCTCGATCCCGCCACCTACCGATGGGCCGAGGACACCCTGCTCGCGGATCGCGCGGACTGCCCGGTGGTGGACCACTGGTGGCAGACCGAAACCGGTTGGCCCATCTGTGCCAATCCGCTCGGGCTGCAGCGGCTGCCGATCAAACCGGGCTCGGCCTCGGTACCCGTCCCCGGCTACCGGCTGCGCGTACTGGACTCCTCCGGCAACCCCGTGGCCGCGGGCGCCGAAGGCAATATCGTCATCGGCCTGCCGCTGCCCCCGGGCGCGCTCACCGGCCTGTGGCACGACGACGAGCGCTACCAGCGGTCCTATCTGTCGGCATATCCCGGGCATTTCCTCACCGGCGATTCCGGATATTTCGACGAAGACGGCTACCTGTTCGTCCTCGGCCGCAGTGACGATGTGATCAATATGGCCGGGCACCGCCTTTCCGCGGGAAGTATAGAAGCGGCTGTCGCCGGCCACGACGCCGTCGCCGAATGCGCGGTGATCGGACTGCCCGACGAACTCAAAGGACAACGCCCCATCGCGTATGTGGTACTCAAGTCCGACGCCGTCATCGACCCCGAAACGTTGCGCGACGAATTGAGCGAACGCGTCCGCAAACAGATAGGACCGGTAGCCGGCCTCTACGACGCCGTCGTGGTACCCGCCCTGCCGAAAACCCGCTCCGGCAAGATACTGCGCAAGACCATCCGCCAGATGACAGCGGGCGAAAACTACGAAATCCCCTCCACTATCGAAGATCCCACCGTGCTCGACGAACTCGCCCGGATCGTGCGGCCCGCCCAAAACTCAAACTCCTCTCAAGAAAACCTCAGAGCCCGGCCATGACGGCACAATACGGTCTGAGGCAGTCCACGAGCCCCGGCTCGACACGACCACCGTAGGAGGCAGTAAACCCCATGGCACACACGACAACCCGGCTTCGCGGCGCACTCGGCCCGATCACCCTCACGCTGGGCGCCGCCGCCGCGGTTACCGCGTTCCTGAGCCCCGCGGTCGCCTCCGCGGCGCCGACGGATTTCGCCGAACCGCTGATCACCAGCGACTGCTCCTTCGCCCAGATCGAGGCCGCGCTCCACGCCCAGGCCCCCGAGCTGGCGTCGATGCTCGACAACAACCCCGGCCTGAAAGCGGACCTGCAGAGCAAGTTCGATCAGCCGGTCGAACAACGCCGCGCCGAACTGCAGCAGTACATCGAACAGAATCCCGAAGCAGCCCAGCAGGCCGAGAACGACCCCCGGACCGAACAGCTCCGGACCACGCTGCAGGGCGTAGCCGACAGCTGCCACAACTACTGAGCTGTGTTTTCGGCGGCGCCTGCGGCGTCGCGGGGTCGAGGCCCCCTTGGTCTCGCCGTTTCGGCCTCGAGACTCGCGCCTGCGGCGCATGCGCTTCGAGGC
>NZ_JBEXLL010000134.1:0-8301 GCF_040609955.1 Nocardia sp. NPDC004568 | reverse complement strand
CGGGACTCCGGGACTCCGGGACTCCGGGACTCCGGGACTCCGGGACTCCGGGACTCCGGGACTCCGGGACGGAGGATCGCCCATCCCATGGCCGTCGGCAAGCGGATGTTTCCCGTGAAACATCCGCTTGCCGCCCGGGACCGTGGTGGGTCCGCCGCTACTTGCGGCCGACGCGGCGTTCCGCCCGCGCGGCCCGTTTGATCGACTTTCTCGGTGCGCGCTCCGAGCGGCTCAGCCGTTCTGCCGACAGGACCATGGTGGGAGTGGCGATTATCCCGGCGCCGCATTCCAGCACGGAGAAATTGCCGGCCCCGGCCAGCTCGACCGCCGCGCGATCACGCTCCAGCTCCTGGGCCACACTGGATCCCTTGAGGGCGAGCATATGGCCGTGCTCCCGGAGCAGCGGGATCGACCATTCGGCCAGCCGCGCCAGGGGAGCGACCGCGCGGGAGGTCACGACATCCGCGCCGCCTGCTTCTTGGATGACACCGGGCTGTTCCGCCCGGCCGCGCACCACGGTGATCGCGAGACCGGCGGCGTCGATGAATTCCTTCAGGAAGACGGTGCGACGGAGGAGCGGTTCCACGAGGACGATACGGAGGTCCGGGCGGGCCAATGCGAGGGGAATTCCGGGCAGCCCGGCACCGCTGCCGATATCGACCACAGACGCCCCCTCGCCGATCAGTTCGCCGACGACCGCGCAATTGAGGATGTGCCGCTCCCAGAGGCGCGGGACTTCGCGCGGTCCGATCAGTCCGCGTTCCACCCCGGCGGTAGCGAGGGCGGTCCAATAATCACGTGCCAATTCCAACCGGGCACCGAAGATGATCTCCGCTTCGGCCGGCGGCAGCGATTCCGGTGGGCCGGCCTCCAAATCGCCGAGATCTGGTTTCACGTGAAACACCCTTCTGTGTGGTCGTGTCGACTCGCTGTCACAAACATTTTCTACCGGCCCTCAACCGTAGTTGTCGCGGCACAGCGACAAGGGAGGGATATCGGAAACGGGTGAGGCCCGGGTCCGTCGACCCGGGCCTCACTCGACCACTCGGCTACCGCACGAGTCGCGGTGTCACTCCGGGACCACAACCACTCGACGGTTCGGCTCGACGCCTTCGCTTTCGCTCGCGACACCCTCGATCGAGGCGACCGCGTCGTGCACGATCTTGCGCTCGAACGGCGTCATGGGAGCGAGTTCTTCGGGGGATCCGGTCTGCAGAACACGCTGCGCGGCCGCAGCGCCGAGCGCACTCAGATCGGTGCGGCGCTTGGCACGCCAGCCCGCCACGTCGAGCATGAGCCGACTGCGGATACCGGTCGACTGCTGTACCGCGAGCCGGGTGAGCTCCTGGAGGGCATCGAGCACCTCGCCGCTGTGGCCGACGAGTTTCGTCAGGTCTTTACCGCCATCGATACTCACCACCGCACGGTCGCCTTCGACGTCGAGATCGATATCACCGTCGAAGTCGAGCACGTCGAGCAGTTGTTCGAGGTAGTCGGCGGCGATCTCACCCTCTTCGATGAGCGCCTCCTCGGCCTCGCTCACCGCGTCATCGGACTCGGTCTCCACGACGGTCGTGGATACGGTGGCGTCCCCACCTTCGGTCTCGAGAGTCATGTGTTTCCTTTATCTGCTCGTCGGACCCCGGCCTGCCCCGGCCGGGATCACGATCACAAGGGGTCTGGGGGAGTGGCTCAGCGCCGACGCTTCTGATTGGCCCGGCCGCGGTTGCCCGGCCGCTTCTGACCACTCGACCGACGCTGGCCCGACTGTTTACCGCCCGACTTGGCGGTCGGCTTCGCCGCTGCCGAACCGTTCGTTTCCGCCTTGCCGGCCTCCGCCGAATCGGGATCGGCCGCACTATCGGCTGTCACCGGCTTCTTCTTGGTGTCGACGGGTTTCGCGCCGGGCTTCGGCGCGTTCTCGGCCTGTTTCGCTGCTTTGGCCTGACGCTTGGCTTCTTCTTCCTTCGCCATCCGGCCGAAGACGAGGTGCTGCTGGCCGTAGGTCCAGATGTTGTTGGACACCCAGTAGAGCAGGATGGCGATCGGCAGGAAGGGGCCACCGACGAGCACGCCGAACGGGAACACCCACAGCGCCAGCTTGTTCATCAGCGCAGCCTGCGGGTTGGCCGCGGCCTCGGCGCTCTGGCGGGCCACCGAGGCCCGCGCATTGAAGTGGGTGGCGATCGCGGCGATGATCATCAGCGGGATGGCGACCGCGGCGATGCTGACCTTGCTCGGGATGCCGCCGTAGTCGGCGAAGGCAAGCAGCTCGTCGGCCGGCGCGGTGATGAACGCCGAGATCGGCGCGCCGAAGATTCGGGCGCTCAGGAAGGACTGCACATCGTCGGCGTTGAAGACGTAGTTCGGCGTGTGGGCGTTGGTGTAGGGATCCATCCCCAGCTGACCGAAGCCGTGCCCGGTCCGGTTGAACGAACGCAGCACATGGAACAGACCGAGGAAGACCGGCACCTGGGCCAGGATCGGCAGGCAGCCCATGAGCGGGTTGAAGCCGTGATCCTTCTGGAGCTTCTGCATCTCCAGCGCCATCTTCTGGCGGTCGTTCTTGTACTTCTTCTGCAGCTCTTTGATCTGCGGCTGCAGTTCCTGCATCTGCTTGGTGGTACGCACCTGTCTCACGAACGGCCTGTAAAGCACCAAACGCAGCGTGAAGACGAGGAACACCACGGACAGAGCCCAGGAAAGGCCGTTGTCCGCCCCGAAGGCGAAGCCGAAGACCCGGTGCCAGAACCAGAGGATCCAGGACACCGGATAGTAGATGAAATCGAGCACGGCTCTATGCACTCCCGTCGGTAGTGTCACCGATCACCGCATGCGGTGATCCCTTACAAGCTTCGGTCCGCGGATCGTCGTGGCCGACGTTGCGCCGCCGCTCCGGTACGGGATCCCACCCACCAGGGTGCCAGGGGGCGCATTTGGCCAGTCGCACGGCCGTCAGTCCAAGGCCTGTCACCAGCCCGCGGGTGCGCAGTGCGGTGACCGCGTACTCACTACAGGTGGGGGTGAATCGGCACACGGGCATGCGAGTGGGGGAGACGTATGTCCGGTACAGCTCGATCGAGAAGATCAGAATATTCGCGGGCCACCGGCGGACGGTCGCCGCGCGCGCACCCAGCGCGCTCATCGCGACGCACCCCGGCCGGCCGTCACGGCCGATAGAACACCGAGCTTGCGCAACCCGCTGCGCAGCTGGCGGCTCAGCTCGCCGCTGCCGGCGGTGGCGGCACCGGGAAGTGCGCGGATCACGATATCCACCTCGGCGGGGATGTCGACGGTCAATTCTGCACAGATATGACGCAGGCGGCGAGCCGTGCGGTGCCGTACGACCGCGTTGCCCACCGCCTTGCTGACGATCAGCCCGAATCGCGGACCGCCGAATCGAACCGCCGCGTCGCACGCTGCCGGATCGAACCGATCGGCCAGCACATGGACGACCAGGTCCCGATTTCCCGTTCGCCTGCCGCGCCGTACCGTTCGGGAGAAGTCGGCACGGTCGTGCAGCCGGTGCGGCTCAGGAAGCACTCGGACGCCCGAGGCTTGTCGAAGCCGCCGCTGCGGCGTAGCTACCGGCGGCGTGGGTTACGGGGTTCGGCGGACCCGGCATCGGACACCGAATTCGACGGGGAATCAGGCGGTGAGGGTGCCGCGGCCCTTACGCCGGCGCGCGGAAACGATAGCGCGGCCCGCACGGGTCCGCATCCGGAGACGGAAACCGTGGACCCGCGCCCGACGACGGTTGTTCGGCTGGAACGTCCGCTTGCCCTTGGCCACGGTCAACACTCCTCGAATTGGTGGGCGCCCTGCGGCACCCGAAGCTTTTTCGGTGATTCTGGCGATGTCTACCCGACGCCGCGGTCCTGGCGAACGGTCAGCACAGAACGGTCACCGCGCCGGGGGGTGACTGTACGAGAGTACTTATCCGGTTCTACCGGGTCAAACCCGCCCCCCTGGTCGCGGCGACCCGCGCAGGCACCGAGCGGGCCGGGTACCCGGCCCGCGGGTGGTGATGATCACCATGCGATCGTGGGGGACGCACAGGGGTGCAGGTCGGGCGCTCACCGCCGACCCGCGCACAGCGCGGGATCGCGGGCGGTGGTCCGCTGAGATCGTCCCTACCTGTGGATAATTGTGTGGAAATACCCTGTGAATGGCATATTCGTAGGGCCGAAGGTGCCACGCCGCAGCCGGAAGATCGGGGATTCCGGGCAGCGTCCCCGGGCACCGTATCCCTGGGGATACGGCAGATCGGTGGTGCGGACGTATGCGGTGTCACTGGGAGGAACCAGTACAGTGGACGCACCGCGAGCCCCGGACGTCTGCGCCGAGCAACCGACTCCCGGGGAGGACACTGGATGGACGACGAGCAGAACGTACTGGCCACGGTGTGGCCGGAGGTGGTCGCGGAGTTGACCACCGGTTCGCCCGACGGAGCCATCGGCGCGGTGACCCGAGCCCAGCAGGCGTGGCTCAAGCTGGTCAAACCATTGATGGTCGTCCAGGGTTTCGCGCTCCTTTCGGTTCCCTCCTCACTCGCTCAGGAAGCCATCGAACGCGACCTGCGTGAACCGATTCTCCGGTCGCTCGGCCGCCGGCTCGGGCCGCAGGTGGAAGGTCTGGGGGTCCGGATAGCCGCGCCCCTGCCCACCGCGGCCGACAGCGGTCCCGCCCGGCACGCCCGGATGACCAGCCGACCGGAGCCGGCTCCGCGGCCCGAGCATTTCGGCAACGGCCGGACCCGGCCGAGCCCGGCCGCCTTCCCCGCGACCGATCCGGCTTTTCCCGCGACCGATCCGGTTGAGGCCTCGTGGCCGGCCGAGACCGTGCGCGATTCCGGCAGTGGTGAATATCCGAACCGCGGATACCAGCCGGAACCCGGGTTCCCACACCCCACGGAAGTCCCCGGTGAGCCGCGTTTCCCCGGCCCTGGCTTCTCCCACGAGGCCGAACTGCCGCTGACCGGCGAACTGCCCCGCAATCCGACGCTGCCGCGCGGTACCGATCCGCTCCCGGGGGAGGCGCCGCGTCGGCCCACCCTGCCCGAGCTGCCGCACGGCGGAAGCTTTCCTTCCGATCCGGCGCTGCCCCGCGAAACCGACGAGCCGATACGGGACCCCTATCCGGTCCCACGGTCCTACCCGCGCGAATACACACCGGCCGCGGAATACCCGCGGGACAACGGCTACGAACGAGACCGGGAGTACCCGCCCGCGGAGTACCTGGACCCTTATGCCGGCAGCCGCGGCGATATCGCCGACCCGGTGACCAACGGCCGAGAGCGCGGTGCGCCATCGGTCCGGGACGGCGGGCCCGAACTGGATCCGATCCTCCCCCCGCGACGCGCCGCCCGGCCCGCTCAGGAAACGCTGTTCGCAGCCGACCTCGCCCCCGGTGATCTCGCACCACGCGACGAGGTCCGCGATACCGACCGCGACAGTCTGCGCGAGAGCGTCCGCGACCCGGGGGTCGATCCGGAACCCGACGTGCATCCCGAGGACGAGAAGGTGGTGAACATCCGGGACTCCTGGCCCACCTTCTTCGCGAAATCCCAGGGTGCCGGGGATACGGCGAAGCCATCGGCCAGCCTGAACGCGAAGTACACCTTCGAGACCTTCGTCATCGGCGCGTCCAACCGTTTCGCGCACGCCGCGGCCGTCGCCATCGCCGAAGCCCCCGCCCGCGCCTACAACCCGCTGTTCGTCTGGGGTGCGTCGGGACTCGGCAAGACCCACCTGCTGCATGCCGCCGGTCACTACGCCCAGCGGCTCTTCCCGGGGATGCGGGTCAAATACGTCTCCACCGAGGAATTCACCAACGACTTCATCAACAGTCTGCGTGACGACCGCAAAGTGGCGTTCAAGCGCCGCTACCGGGAGACCGACATCCTGCTGGTGGACGATATCCAGTTCATCGAGGGCAAAGAAGGCATCCAGGAAGAGTTCTTCCACACCTTCAATACCCTGCACAACGCGAACAAGCAGATCGTGGTCTCCTCGGATCGGCCCCCCAAACAGCTGGCCACGCTGGAGGAGCGACTGCGCACGCGCTTCGAGTGGGGTCTGATCACTGATGTGCAGCCGCCCGAGTTGGAGACGCGGATCGCGATTCTGCGCAAAAAGGCGCGCATGGACCGCCTCGATGTGCCGCACGACGTCCTGGAACTCATCGCCAGCCGGGTGGAACGCAATATTCGCGAGCTCGAGGGTGCCCTGATCCGGGTGACCGCTTTCGCGTCGTTGAACGGGCAGCCGCTGGATCAGTCCGTGGCCGAGGTGGTGCTGCGCGATCTCATGCCCGAATCACAGGATGTGGAGATCACCGCGTCCACGATCATGGGCGTGACGGCCGAGTACTTCAATACCTCGATGGAGGAGCTCACCGGCCCGGGTAAGGCTCGGCCGCTCGCCCAGGCCCGGCAGATCGCCATGTACCTCTGCCGGGAACTCACCGATCTGTCCCTGCCCAAGATCGGTCAGGCGTTCGGGCGCGACCATACGACGGTGATGTACGCGGAGAAGAAGGTCCGCAAGGAGATGTCGGAGCGCCGCCGGGTATACGACCAGGTCCAGGAGCTCACCGCGCGGATCAAACAGCGCTCCCGCTGACCGTCGGGTCCGCGCGGTCACCGGCGGCGATTCTCACGATCCGACCGATGACTGCTCTCGGTCCGTGGTGACCTGTTCGCGGCGGCATTCACGTACGCACCGGCAATCGGCCGCCCCGGGCTCCGACGCGCAGCCCGGACCATCCGGGGGCCGGAAGACCGAGCCGAAGCGGCGGGCGCCCGCCGCTTCGAGGAAGGCGGGCAGGGATGTCGTTCACCGAACCACCGGCGACCGCGGCATGGTCGCATCGGGACGCCCGGTCGGGCTTCGAGGTCGTCCACCTGCGGCGGGACGGCGACGGCCGTCGAATGGACGGGTGCACCACCGCCGTCGAGGACGATCAGGCCTGGTTCGTGCACTACGAGATCACGGTCGATTCGCGCTGGACCACCCGCGCCGCGCGCATCACCGGCCGATCGCCGGACGGGTGGCATACAGTACTGATCGAGTCCGACGGTGCCGGACGGTGGCTGATCGACCGAACGGAGGCACCGCATCTGGATGGCTGCCTCGATGTGGACCTGGAATCGTCGGCGATGACGAATATGTTGCCGGTGCACCGCCTGGAATTACCTGTGGGCGGCCGGGCCGCGGCACCTGCGGTCTACGTCCGCGCGACCGATCTCGCCGTCGAACGCCTGGAACAGGAATACCAGCGCACCACCGACGACGGCGCCCGGCAGTGCTACGACTACTCCGCGCCCGCATTCGACTTCTCCTGCCGGTTGGTCTACGACGCGTCGGGCCTCGTGCTGAGCTATCCGGGGGTCGCGACCCGCGCCGCCTGAGTCGGCCGCTGACCGGCTCAGGAGAATTCTCACAGCGTCGCAGCGGCTTCCGGACCGTGGCTCCCTCGGGGCCGTCGACCAGCGCTGGACCCGCTCGTGGCGAGCACGACGGGCCGGGACCGCGGGTCGGCGGACCAGCGGTCATGGACGCTGGGCCGGAAGCGGTTCGGCGGCCACCCCGGTGCCGAGCGGGGAACTCAGTCCTCGCCGAGCCGGCGACACTGCCAGTAGGTGGTGAGCCGAGGGCAAAGACGGCGGGCACGGCGCCCCAGAGGCCGGCCGTCGTCCCGGGTGGTGGGTACACGGATACCGGAAAGAGGTCGGAGAGGACGGCGCCCCGGGCCGCCCCGTGCGACGCCGACAGCCGGTGATCGGTACGCGTGATCTATCGCGGCCGGGCACCATGGCGGCTCCGGGCATATGCGGGACGAGGCGACCACCGATCCGATCGCGTTCGCCGGTCGGGCAAATCCGCCGAGCCGCTGTGTCGACCAGGTCGCCCGAGGCACCTCCTGCTCGTTGACCGAACCGAAAGTCTCTCCGCCGCAGTCCGCTTGGCGAATCGGCCGAATGACCCGTTTTTCCGCTGCTGCCACCGAGTCCGCCGGACATCGGCGTGTCGGAAGCATCCACAGGTGTGTCGCTAACAGCCGGTGGAAGCTTTGAACTGGGGTTTTGCTCTATCCACACCTGTGAATTCCCCAGGTTGTCCACTGGTCCATCCACAGGATCGAGGGGGTGCTGGGGGCAAGTTGTCCACATGCTGTTTATCCACAGTTTCCACAGGCTATTTCGTCCACAGCTACTGAACAGCGATGTTCCGGTCAGAGGGGTGTGGACAACCTGTGGATTCCTCGAGGAATCCTCGAGGAATCCACAGGTTGTCCACG
>NZ_JBEXLL010000133.1:0-8322 GCF_040609955.1 Nocardia sp. NPDC004568 | reverse complement strand
GGCGATCAGGTGATCGCCGCGACGCCGCTCATTCGTCCGGCTTCGCCAGCGCCTGCAACATCCGCTCGCCCATCCGGACGACCATATCGCCGCTGTCGACATCGGCGATATGGATGGCGAATGAAAGATCACCCATACTCGCGATCAGCCAGCCGTCGTCGCCGGCCGCGGCCGAGAATCCGGTGACATCACGGAATCCGCGCAACCGAGCCATCTGCGGCGCGTTCATGCCTTCGCGCATCGCGGCACGCAGGGCCGCGTCGACGGGGCCCGGCAGCGGGCCCATGGGTGCGTCGGTTTCGCCGGGCCGACCCCGTTCGAGCATCGGCGGCCGGGCCGTGCCGTTGGTGATGGCCGCGGCCGCGATCGCCATCCCGAACGGGCTGACCAGCAGCGAATCCGTGCCACCGCCCTGGCGAACCGGTTCGGCGCCGCCCGCCCCGGCCGGGCGTCCGGTCACTTCCTCGAGGCCGGGGACCCGGAAGTCCACGCCGACGCCGAGCATGGCGGCCGCCTCGATCACTTCCTGGTCGCTGACGTCCGCGGGCGCTTTGCCCTGGGCCGCCCCGGCCGCCTTCTTGAACAGTTCGATGGCACCGCCCACGGGGTAGAGCCCGGTGAACGCGACCGGCCCCTGGGCGCTCGAGTAGTTGTTCTGCGCCGCCGCCACGACCGCGCCGGTGGAGGGCTGGGTGACCACGATGGAGGCGGGCGATCCCACGCTGACCACGGCGTCCTCGGCCGCGCGCTGCAACCGCTGGTCCATGGTGCCCGCGATATCGGGACCGGCCGGGCCCTGGTTGCCCGCCAATTGTTTGACGAAGCGGCCGTTCTCGAACAGTTGCACGCCCCAGCCGGAATGCTGGTCCTGGCTCTGCTCCCAGACCTTCTTCATGGCGTCGAGCATCGGCGAGAAGATCCGGCGATCGGAGACGATGAGCCGCGGCTCCTGTTTCATCACCACGCCCGGGATCGGCGCCATCCGCGGTTCCAGAATCGCGAAATCGCCCTCCCGCAGGCTGACCGCGGTGATCGGCTTTCCGCCGGCGGCGGCGAGATCGTCGCGCAACGACGCGCCGGTGATCAGGGGCGCCACCGGTTCGATGGCGCGGGCCAGCGCGTCGGTGGAGGCCACCGGGTCGGGCATCCGGGCCGGATCGAGTTCGACGACGTTGATGATCTGCTGGGTCATCAACGGTTTACCGATATTGTCGACGACCTTCGGCGGCGGGTCCGGTGTGGTGCGCACCAGTTGCACGGTGCGGTTCTGGTTGAGCTCGGGCATGACCACGGCCGGGTCCCAGGAGATCCGCCAGCCGTTGGAGAGTTTGCGGACCGTGCCCTCCAGCCCGTAGGACCAGTTCTTCTGCTCGCCGAAGCTCCACTGGACGTCGAGACTGAAGATGCCGGATTCGGCATCGAGTCCGATGAATTGCGCCTTCTCGTAGTCGACGGTGCCCGATTCCAGCCCTTCGAACATTTGCTGGAGAGTTGCCGAAGCCGCGGAGGGGTAGGAGGTCAACTCCGCCGCGGCGGCATAGTCGTGCTCGTCGAGCCGTTCGGTGAATTGATCGACGACCGCTTCGGGTCCGGCCGCCTCGGTCCCGGACCCACACGATCCCATCGCAATTGCCAGAGCCGCCACCCCCACAAGGGCCATTGCGCCCCGGAAGCGAAAGCGGCGGGATCCCCTCACGTCCATGTCGCCCACTCTTCACTCTTGTCACTCCAGTAACAAGACCACCGTACCTGAAAAATGCCTGCTTGCGAGTGATCGCAAACCCGAAACCATACCCTGTCCCACCGTGTGCAGTTGCGGCCGAGCCCAACTCGTCGCACAGCGGACCATGATCAATTATCGGGGCGCCCGAGAACACCCGGCGACGCTACGCTACCGATCGATCAGAAGCGGTGCGCCGTTACCCCGCGAGTCCGCATTCATCGAAGAGATACCCCGTTACGGTAGCTCAGAATCCTTCGCCCGCGGGTGAGGTGTCGGTAGGGTTGCTGTCATGTCCGATGCCACCGTCCCGCAAACCTCGAGCAGCCCGATTCTGGTCCTCAACGGGCCGAACCTGAATATGCTCGGCACTCGGCAACCGGAGATCTACGGCTCGGAAACCCTCGACGATGTAATCGAATTGTGTCGTCGGACCGCGGCGGCGCACGGGTGGGAGATCGCCCATTTCCAGTCGAATTCCGAGGGCGCGCTGATCGACCGGATCCACGAGGCGCGCGGCGCGGCGTCGGCGATCGTGATAAACCCCGGCGGCCTGACCCACACCTCGGTGGCACTACGCGACGCGCTGGTCGTCCCGGAGGTACCGATCGTCGAGGTGCACATCAGCAATGTGCACGCACGCGAGGAGTTCCGCCGGCATTCCTATGTCTCTCCCATCGCCGACGCGGTGATCGCCGGGATGGGCATCCAGGGTTATGCCGCCGCGATCGAATACCTGCTGACCCGCCGGGCCTGACGCCCGCCCCCGGCACCGCGCCTCAGTTCGCGCTCTCGATCCGGAAAACCGGGAAGCCCGGCGCGATTCCGGCGAGTTCGGCATCGGTGGCGTCCTTGGTGATGCCTTCGAAGAAGCGGCCGACCTCCCAGCCCCAGCGCTCGAGGTAGAGCCGCAGCAGCGGCACCTTGTCCGCATCGGGCACCTCGACCGCGGTGAAGACCTCGGTCCGCCGGCCCAGTCGCAGCTCGCCGGTACCGGCGACCCGCAGATTGCGCACCCACTGCGTGTGGCCGCGCGGCGCCACGAGATAGCGCTGCCCGTCGGCGGCGGTCATGAGGTTGACCATGGTGGTCCGCCACTCCCCGGATTTGCGGCCACGCACCGCCAGCAACCGGGAACCGGCGACGCTGATTCCGAGCTTGGGCAACAGATTGGCGAGCCGGTTGAAGATCGGGTCGAAACCGGTGGGGGCGAGGTAGCGGGTCGCGGTGGTCATCACAGTCTCCTTAGTGAGCGGTGCTCTCTGTTGTGGTCAACAATCGCATTTCTCGGCACACCTGTCAAGAGCAGTGCTCTCGTTTATCCGAAACCGCAGATAGGACCCCCTACAGGACCGATCGAGTGCCACAGTTCGGGAACCGATCACCGAACCGCTCCCCGGCCGCGCCTTTTTCTGAGACGGTGGTCCTGCCGGGCTGTACCCACGCGGACGTCGGGCGGATGTGCCGGAACGAATGGCGGAGGAGAGTGGCGTGCGGGCCGCAGTTTTCCACG
This sequence comes from Nocardia sp. NPDC004568, assembly GCF_040609955.1. NCBI lineage: Bacteria > Bacillati > Actinomycetota > Actinomycetes > Mycobacteriales > Nocardiaceae > Nocardia > Nocardia sp. NPDC004568. The sequence continues at coordinate 5,089 of NZ_JBEXLL010000133.1, read as the reverse complement.
GAACCGAACCCCGATTGGTGATCGAGGACATCCCGGTGCCGGTCCCCCGGCGCGGTGAGGTCCTGCTGCGGGTCACCGCCTGCGGGGTCTGCCATACCGACCTGCACGTGCTGCGCTCGGAGGTGGATTTCCCCGTGCCCGCGGTGCTCGGCCACGAGGTATCCGGCGTGGTCGAACAACTCGGCGAAGGCGTGGACACGGTCGCGGTCGGCGACAACGTGGTCTGCAGTTTCATCATGCCCTGCGGCGACTGCCGCCACTGTGTCCGCGGCGCCGAGGACCTGTGCGAGAAATTCTTCGCGTACAACCGGTTGGGCGGCACTCTCTACGACGGAGCGACCCGCCTCGCCCGCGCCGACGGAACCCCGCTGGCCATGTACTCGATGGGCGGGCTCGCCGAATACTGCGTGGTGCCCGCCTCCGATGTCTTCGAAGTCCCGGCGGACGTCGGACTCGAGGCCGTGTCGATCCTGGGGTGTAGTTCCTTCACCGCGCTCGGCGCCGTACACACCGCCGGGCTGGGGCTCGGCGATCGGATCGCGGTGGTCGCGGCCGGCGGCGTCGGATCCTCGATCGTGCAGTTCGCGGCGGCGGCCGGGGTCGCCCGCATCATCGCGATAGACATCAGCGACGACAAACTGGCCGCGGTCGCGAAACTCGGTGCCACCCATACGATCAACTCCGCCACCGAGGACGCGGTGGCCCGGGTCCGGGAATTGACCGGTGGACACGGGGTCGATGTGGCGTTCGAGGCGCTGGGCAGCGCGGCGACCTTCGCGACGGCCCTCGACGTACTGGACGACGGCGGGCGGGCGGTGGTGGTGGGGATCGCGCCCGCCGGCACCACCGGCACGGTGGACCTGGCCCGGCTGGTACGCCGCAAACTACAGATTCGCGGCTCCTACGGCGCGAAGGCGCGTACCGATATGCCCGCGCTGCTGCGGATGGTCGCGGCGAACACGGTCCGGCCGCAGGAGGTGATCACCCGCCGCTACTCGCTGGACCGGGCCGACGAGGCCTACGGCGCGTTGGCCCGCGGCGAGATCGTCGGGCGGGCGATCATCGAAATGGACTGACCCACCGCGTGTATCGAGGCGAAAATTCACCGCCGAACGAGTAACGTCGAGCCATGCCGACGGAGGTCCGCAACAACACCGCACTGGAACGCTTCGAGATCACGGTCGACGGCGAGGTCGCGGGATATACCGAATATCAGGACACCGTCGGCGAGCGCGCTTTCGTGCACACCGAGGTCGACCCGCGGTTCGACGGCCGGGATTGCGCCCGGGCCCTCGTCGCGGCCGCCCTGGACGCCACCCGCGCCGAAGGGCTGGGTGTGCTACCCATGTGCCGGGTGGTCCAGCATTTCATCGAGACCAGACCCCAGTACCTGTCGCTGGTGCCGCACTGGGCCCGCGACCGTCTCGGGCTACCGCAATAGACCGCGCGGTCACTCGTTCGAAGGTGTGGTGATCCAGCGCCGCGCAAACCACTCCTTCTGCGAACACGCCCCAGCGGGGCCGGGGACGGGGTCTCAGTAGGCGGCCACGGCGCCGTCGAGGGCCTGCTGCAGGTCGGTGCGTACCAGCCGGGCGATCTCCGCGGGCCGGGTGGGCAGGTCGGTTCGGGGCCTGCCGAAGTAGAAGCTCGCCGCTTTCGCCTGCTCCTTGGTCGGTTCGACCGCCGGGTCGGCACGCGGGCCGTAGCTCAGGCCGAGCGCGACCAGTGCGGGCCGGGCGCCGAGTTTGGTGGTCCGGAAGGCGATATGCCCGATACCCGTACCGACCGCCTGCACCTGCGCCGGGTCGACATCGTTGCAGGTACCCTCCGGGAAGATGGCCAGGCTGTCGCCGTCGGCCAGGCGTTCGGCGCAGATATCCATCATCCGCTGCCCGGCCGCGTTCACCGCCCGCAATCCGTGGTCGCTTCCGCGGAACACCGGGATGCCGCCCATCATGTCGATGCGGCGGCGCAGTTTCTCCTCCTCGAACAACTCGTCCTTGGCCAGCACCCGGGTGCGGCCGATGATGGGCCGTAGTTCGCTGCGCCAGGCGGCCGCCGCGAGGGTGTAGGGGTCCAGCCGGGACAGGTGGTTCACCGCGATCAGCAGCGGGGTCCGGGCACGGACGAGGGCCCCGATCGCCTCACGCGCCCCGGCCGCGTAGCCGACGCGTGGCCGGTAGCGCCGTCCGAGCAGGGCGTAGGCACCCATCGCCTGCAGGCGGTTCTGCCGGTGTACCCGGTAGAAGGCGTACACATCGTCGCTGTTGTCCAGGAGCACCTCGGGGGGACGCATACGGCTGACTCTACGAGGCCGTGGCGGTATGTCCAGATGGCGCGAAAACGGCGGTCGAGCGAACTTCGCGCGAAGTGAACAGTGGATCAGAGCGGCACAGTCGGGCAATAACTGCGATGATGGCCAGGTGGCGCAGGCAGATGACCCCGATGATCGCAAGACCCGGGGCGGCCGCGGTGACGGGCACGAGCCCGCACCTGGTCGTCGCGGTAACCGGCAGGGTGAGCAGACGGTCCGGGCCGGGACACTACTGGTTTCCTCGACCGACCTGGCCGAGCCCACGTTCCGCCGCACGGTGGTCTACATCATCGAACACAACGACGCGGGAACGCTCGGGGTGGTGCTGAACCGGCCCAGCGATACCCCGGTGCACGATGTGCTGCCGCAGTGGGCGGAGCTGTCGGCCCGGCCGCACACCCTGTTCGTGGGCGGCCCTGTCAAACGGGATGCCGCGCTGTGCCTGGGCACCCTGCGGGTGGGCGCGTCCATCGACGGTGCGCAGGGGTTGCGGCGAGTGGACGGCCGGGTGGTCCTCGTCGACCTGGATGCCGAGCCGGAACGGATCGGCCCGCTCGTCGAGGGGGTACGGATCTTCGCCGGGTACGCGGGCTGGACCTTCGGCCAATTGGACAGCGAACTGGCCAACGACGACTGGATCGTGGTGTCCGCCCTGCCCAGCGACCCGATCGCCGGGCGACGCAGCGATATGTGGGCGCAGGTACTGCGGCGGCAGCCGCTCCCGCTGTCGCTGCTGGCCACCCATCCGATCGAGGTCGAACGCAACTAGAACGCCGGCCTCCCCGCGGCGGACCGGCGGGGAGGGCGAGCGCGGTCGTCAGCGTTCACGGCCGTTTCCGGCCGGACCGGATCAGATATCGAGTTCTTCCACAGGTGGACGATCGGCGATCCCGGAGATCCGCTGGTAGAGCTGGTCCGGGATCTTGCCCCGCAATTCCTCCAGGGAGTCCACGACCGTGAAAACATAATCGCCCCAGTCGTGCTCGATACCGAGCATCCGGCGCCAGTTCTTCAGGTCACGCAGCCAGTTCGCCGATTCGGGATAGTCCGACCAGTTCGAATACTGCTCGTGCAGCGCGTACTTCCCCTTGCGGCCCCGGAACACCCGGATGTGTTCCATCCGCTCATCGCCCACGTCCCGGTGTTCACCGAGCAGAGCGCCCTGGAAGCGCACCTGCCGGACACCGTTGTGGCCGACCCGCAGCACGATCTCCTCGTAGCCCTCGGCCTTCCCCTCCTCCAACTCGATGAAGCGTTTGAGCGCGGTGACCACCGCGCCGGACAGATTGCCGCCGACCAATTCCTGTGCCCGCTGGAACAGGGGCAGATCGTCGTCGGCGACATAGATGGTCTTGTTCGGCATGAACCCAACTATACGTAGACATATACGTATAGGCAATGAATCCGGGGGCGCCGCACGACCCGGCCGCCCGAACGAGCTACCAGGTCCCCAGGTCCTTCACGTTCCACGACAGGCTGATCCGAGGCCTGGTTCGCAGCACAAGCGGACCGTTCGCGTCACTCGAGAACCAGAGCCGCAGACCTTCGTAGCCGGCCGGGCCCCGGTCGACGCTCAATCGATCCAATCGACGAAGGCGACCCAGGTGCGTATGCCCCTGCCCGTCCACATAGAGGCTGATATACGCCTCGCCGGCCATGGGGTCGAGCGAAAACGACACGGCCTGAACCCCCGGGTGAGCCGAAACGCATACAGTCCGACGGGCCACTCGAGATCATCGAACTCTCGCGTCGGCTCATCCTCGAAGAGCCAGATGAGGTCGGCGAGGTCGGGGATCTCCATGGGTCGACGGTAGCGACGTCGCCGGACCGGATTTCCAGCACGTCCGAGCGCCGACAGCGGCCGAGCGTCGTCCGAAGCATCCACCATCGGTCGTCGGCGCCGGCGCGGTTCCAGCACCGAGCCGGGCATCGGCCCGCACCCACCACCCAGAAGTAGTCGTGATCACTCCCCTTGACCCCAACCCATTGAACGTACCGTTAAATAGCGGTACGGTAGGTGATGTTCCAATGCAGCGCTTTCCGGAGCGCGACCCGCCCCCAGATCCCACATCGGGGCGCGAACGAGTGAGGACCCGCCGATGAACCCGAACCCCGCACAGCGCACCCGCCGCCTCGCCGCGCGAATCGCCGCGATCGCGGTCCTCGCTCTCACGCCACTGGCCGTCACCGCCGGCTCCGCCCTCGCCGACCCGGGTCAGGCGGCCCAGATCAGCGATTCCGGCGACGGCTCCGGCGATAGCGACAGCTGGAACGGCAACGGCGATTTCGGCTGGGACGACAACGGTCAGTACGGCTACGTCGACCACAACCAGCAGAACTACGACGGGTACGAAGACCACCTCAACAGTGGCGGGAACCAGTACGCCGACCGCGACTCACACAACGACAACGGCGGCTACGACCAGCCGGCGAATTGGGATCGGGCGGACCACGGCGGCGGCACCCAGAGCCCGGCCGCCTGGAACACACCCAACCCCTACATCCCGGCGCCCGCACCGAGCCTGCTGCCGGCGGTTCACCTGCCGGCCCTGCCGCAACTGCCGTTCGCGCTGCCCGGCCTGCCGCCTCTGCCCTGAACCGGGCAGCACCGATGACCACACAGTTGAGTTGCCGTTACTTGACGGTTCATTACCTGATGAATCGTTACAGCGAGGCCGACACAGAACGGAGCACGCCATGACCATCACCCGCAACTTCGGATTCGTGAAGCGAATCGCCGCCGCCGCCGTGCTGGCCGGAGCGCTCGCCGCGATC
>NZ_JBEXLL010000132.1:0-8482 GCF_040609955.1 Nocardia sp. NPDC004568 | reverse complement strand
CCCGCCGGACCCGCGGCGCCGGGACCAGCGCACCGAGGACGGCGGGCAGACGACCGGCCCGGGTGCCCGCGGCCAGGGTCGCCCGGTCGAAATCGACACAGACCGCCAGCGCCGTGTCCGTGGCCGCCGCCGCGTCCAGATAGGCGGTCCCGGCGGTATCGCTGAGCGGGGTGATTCCCATCCGCCGCAGCCGGGCCACCGCGGCCGCGTCCAGCGCCCCGGTCATGCCCACTTCCTGACTCCAGGCGCCCCAGGCCACCGACAGCGCGGGCAGCCCCGCGGCGCGGCGGTTGTGGGCCAGGGCGTCGAGGAAGGAGTTGGCGGCCACATAATTGCCCTGCCCCGGGGCGCCGAGGACACCGGCCACCGACGAGTACACGACGAACGCCGCCAGCCGGTGCCCGCGAGTGAGCTCGTCCAGATTGAGCGCGCCGTCGACCTTGGGGGTGAGCACCCGGTCGACCTGCTCGGCGGTGAGGGTGTCGATGGTCGCGTCGTCGACAACCCCGGCGGAGTGGATCACCGCGGTCAGCGGATGGTCGGGGTCGACGGTGTCCAGCACCGCCGCCACACTCGCCCGGTCGGCGACATCGCAGGCGGCGACCCGGGCCCGCGCACCGAGTTCGGCCAGTTCGGCGACGAGTTCGGCGACCCCTTCGGCCGCATCGCCCCGGCGCGACACCAGCAGCAGGTGCCGCACACCGTGCGCGACCGCGAGGTGCCGGGCGGTCACCGCGCCGAGGCCGCTGGTACCGCCGGTGATCAGCACTGTGCCCGCCCCGAAGGCGCCACCCGCCCGGGCCGGCGCCTCCCCGGCGGCCGGCGCGGCCGGGGTCAGGCGTGGCACGAACATCCGCGCGTCACGGACGGCCACCGACGGTTCGCCGGCGTGCAGGACGCCGCTCAGCACTGCCGCGTCCAGACCGCCGTCGTGGTCCAGCAGCAGGATCCGGCCGGGATGTTCGGACTGCGCACTGCGCACCAGGCCCGCCACCGCCGCGGCGACCGGATCCACCGGGCTATCCGGCAGGCTCGCCGCACCGCGGGTCGCGACCACCAGCCGGATTCCGGTGGTCCGTTCCGCCGACAGCAAGGACCGCAGCACCGCCAGTGTGGCGTGTACCGCCTGCCGGACCGCGGCCGCGCGGTGGTCGCCCGGCACCGCGCCGCCCTCGGGCGGCGACCACACCACGACCTCCGGAACGTTCTCGGCCGCGGCGAGTTCGGCCGGGTCGGCGAAATGCCGGTCGATACCGGGTATCCGCAGCGCACCCAGGGTGGCGGACGCGGCGGCGGGCGCCGCGGGCAGTTCGGCCGGTGTCCAGTGCAACACCAGCGGCGTCGGCCCCGCCTGCGCGCCGGCGGCGGCGAGCGCCTCCGGCGTCACGCCGCGGGCGGTGACCGCCGCGACCGACGCCACGAATTCTCCGCTGCCGTCGGCGATATCGATCCCGATCTGCCCGTCACCGTGCGCGACGATACGGGCCCGCGCGGCCGCCGCGCCCCGGCGGCCGAACCGCACTCCGGCGAATGAGAAGGGCAGTGGCACCTGGCCTTCCGCCACCTCGCCGGTCAACCCGTCCAGCGCCGCGTGCAGACAGGAGTCCAGCAGTGCCGGGTGCACACCGAATCCGGCCACCGGACCGCTCGCGGTCTCGTCGAGGGAGATCTCGGCGAAGGTTTCGGTGCCCCGCTGCCACAGCGCGGTGACGCCCCGGAAGGCCGGGCCGTAGTCGAACCCGCGCGCCGCGAGACGGTCGTAGAACGTGGAATCGTCCGCGCGCCGGGCGCCCGGCGGCGGCCACGCCTGCTCGTGCCATTCCATGCCGGGTTCGGCACCGGCGGCCAGCACACCGCTCGCGTGCAGCACCCAGGGGGTCGCGGCCGGTGACGCACCCGGCTCGACGGGGCGGGAATGGATCTCGAAGGTGCGGCGGCCGGTGCCGTCGGGCACGGCCAGACCCACCTGGACATCCACTTCGGCGCCCGCGGCGAACACCAGCGGCGCGGCCAGGACGAGTTCCTCGACCGTATCCAGGCCCAGCCGCGACCCCACGGCCGCGACCATCTCCACGAACGCGGTACCGGGCAACAGCACCGAGCCGAGCACCGCATGGTCGGCGAGCCAGGGGTGGGTGCGCAGCGACAGGAGTCCGGTGAACAACCACTCGTCCTGGGCCGCACGCGGTACGGCGGCGGTGAGCAGCGGGTGGCCGAACGCACCGGTCGCCGATTCGGGAGCCGGTTGCGGCCAGTACCGCCGGCGCCGGAACGCGTAGGTGGGCAGGTCGACCCGAGGGCCGGGCCGCCCGGCGAACAGCGGCGCCCACCGCACCGGACCGCCCGCCACCGATACCTGCGCGAGCACGGAGACCAGTCCGCGGACCTCGCCGACCGTTCGCCGCACCGAGGCGGCGACCACCGATCCGGCCTCGACATCCGGATACTCGGCCAGGCATTCCCGGGCCATCGCGGTGAGCACCGCGTCGGGTCCCACCTCGACGAAGGTCCGCGCCCCGGCCTCGACCAGCGCGTCCACTCCGGGCGCGAACCGCACGCATTCGCGGACCTGGTCCACCCAGTGCCCGGGGTCGGTGAGTTCGGGCCCGGCGAGCCCGCCCGTGAGTCCGGAAACCACCGGCAGCAGGGGTTCCCGGTAGGTCAGGCCCCGGGCCACCTCGCGGAATTCGTCGAGCATCGGTTCCATGAGTTCGGAATGGAAGGCGTGGCTCACCCGCAGTCGCGACGTCCGCACCCCCTCGTCGGTGAACCGCTGGGCGATCTCCTCGATCGCGTCCTCCTCGCCGGAGAACACGACCGAGGAGGGACCGTTCAGCGCCGCGACCGATACCCGGCCGAGGTAGCCGAACGCCACCTCGGTCGCCTCGGTCTCGGTCACCGCGACGGCCACCATGGCGCCGCCCTCGGGCAGGGCGCCCATCAACCGGCCCCGCGCCGCCACCAGCGCACAGGCGTCCGGCAGCGACCACACCCCCGCCACATACGCCGCCGCCAGCTCACCGATCGAATGCCCGGTGACCAGGTCCGGCACCACGCCGAAGGATTCCAGCAACCGGAAGAGCGCCACCTCGAAGGCGAACAGCGCCGGCTGGGTCCACTCCGTCCGATCCAGCACACCGTCCGGATCGGCGAACATCACCTCCCGCAACGACCGCCCCACCAGCGGATCGAACTCCGCGCACACCTCGTCCAACGCCGCCGCGAACACCGGGAACACCGCGTACAGCTCCCGGCCCATCCCGGCCCGCTGCGCACCCTGACCCGTGAACAGGAACGCCGTCTGCCCCGGCACCGGCCCACCGGCCACCACCCCGGGCCCGCCCGATCCGGTGGCCAGCGCCGCCAGGCCCGCCAGTAGTTCGGCGCGGTCGCCGCCGAGGACCACCGCACGCCGGTTGAGCACGGCCCGCGAATCCAGCAGCGCCCGCGCCACCGCCCAGGAATCCGTATCCAGCCGGTCCGCCAGCCAGTCCCGCAACCGCTGCGCCTGTGCCCGCAGCGCCTCCTCGGTTTTCGCGGAGATCCGCAGCGGCACCACGGGAATGTCGAGCGGTTCCGTGCTCGCGGGGTCCGGATCGGCGCCCGCCCGGGTACCCGGCGCGGCGGGGGCCTCCTCGATGATCACGTGCGCGTTGGTCCCGCTGATGCCGAACGAGGACACCCCTGCCCGGCGTACCCGGCCCGCCGTCGCGGGCCAGTCCCGGGCCTCGGTGAGCACCTCGACCGACCCCGCCGACCAATCCACATGCGGGGACAGTTCGTCCACGTGCAGGGTCCGGGGCAGTTCCTCGTGCCGCAGGGCCTGCACCATCTTGATGATGCCGCCGACACCCGCCGCGGCCTGGGTATGCCCGATATTCGATTTCAGCGACCCGATCCGCAGCGGTTCGGACCGCTGCCGGCCGTACGCGGTGAGCAGCGCCCGGGCCTCGATCGGATCACCGAGCGCGGTGCCCGTACCGTGGGCCTCCACGGCGTCCACGTCCGTCGGCGTCAGTCCGGCGTCGGCCAGCGCGGCCGCGATGACCCGTTCCTGGGAGGGCCCGTTCGGCGCGGTCAGCCCGTTGCTGGCGCCGTCCTGGTTCACCGCCGAACCGCGTACCACCGCGAGGATCCGGTGGCCCGCGCGCTGCGCGTCGGACAGCCGTTCCAGCACCAGCACACCCGCGCCCTCCGCCCACGCGACCCCGTCCGCGGCGGCCGAGAAGGATTTGCACCGTCCGTCGGCGGCCAGACCGCGCTGCCGGGAGAAGTCCACGAACACCGAGGGTGTCGACATGACCGTGGCCCCGCCCACCAGCGCCAGCGTGCTCTCCCCGGCGCGCAGCGCGCGGCAGGCGGTGTGCAGTGCCACCAGTGACGAGGAACAGGCGGTGTCCAGGGTCACCGCCGGCCCCTCCAGGCCCAGGGCGTAGGACACCCGGCCCGACACCACACTGCCCGCGGCGCCTGTCGCGATGTACCCCTCCATCTCGGGCCCGGCCCGACGGGTCAGGGCGTCGTAATCCTGGTACATCACCCCGGTGTAGACGCCGGTATCGCTGCCGCGCAGCGACGCCGGATCGATCCCGGCGTGTTCGATCGCCTCCCAGGACACTTCGAGCAGCAGTCGCTGCTGCGGGTCCATCGCGACCGCCTCGCGCGGGCCGATACCGAAGAACCCGGCATCGAATTCCGCGGCGTCCAGCAGGAATCCGCCCTCGCGCACATAGGACGTGCCCGGGTGCGCCGGATCGGGGTCGTAGAGACGCTCCAGATCCCAGCCGCGGTCCGCGGGGAACCCGGTGATCGCGTCCCGGCCGGACGCCACGAGATCCCAGAGCTGGTCCGGGGATTCGACACCGCCGGGATACCGGCAGGCCATACCCACGATGGCGATGGGTTCGTCGGCGCGCGCCCGGCGCCGGGCCGGCCGGTCGACCGGTGTGGCACCGTCGAGTTCGGCGCGGACGAAACCGGCGATCGCGGCGGCGGTCGGATAGTCGAAGGCCAGGGTCGAGGGCAAGCGCAGCCCGGTGGCTTTGCCCAGCCGGTTGCGGAACTCCACCGCGCCCAGCGAATCGAAACCCAGTTCGGTGAACGGCTTGTCGACCTCGATGAGCGCCCCCGTGGCGTAACCCAGTACGGCGGCGACCTGGTCGCGCACGAAATCCAGGACGAGCGCGTCGTGTCTGTCGGCGGGCGCGGCGGCCAGCCGCCGCGGCAGCTCACCGCCACCGCTGTCGGCCCGGCGCGAGCGCGGCACCAGCGACCGCACCAGCGCGGGCAGCAGCCCCGCCCGCACCTGGAGCGACAGTGCCGCCGTATCGAAATCGACCGCGCCGACGCAGGGTGTCCCCGCGGTGACCGCCAGGTCGAAGTACGCGAGCCCGTCGGCGTGGCCGAGCGCGCGCAGGCCCATTCGCGCCATCCGCTCGGCGGCGCCCCGGGCCAGGGTGGCGGTCATGCCGCCGCTCTGCTCCCAGGGTCCCCAGGCCACCGAGACCGCGGCCAGTCCGGCACGGGCCCGCCGCTGCGCCAGGGCGTCCAGGACCGAATTGGCGGCCGCGTAGTTGCCCTGCCCCGGCGAGCCCAGGACGGCCGCGATCGAGGAGAACAGCACGAAGACCGACAGGTCGAGCCCGGCGGTGAGTTCGTGCAGGTGCAGGGCCGCGTCGACCTTCGGCGCCAGCACCGTGTCGATCTGCTCGGGGGTGAGCGTGTCCAGGGTCGCGTCGGCCAGTACACCGGCCGCGTGCACCACGGCCGTCAACGCCGGACCGGTGGCCACGATCTCGTCGAGGACCGCCGCCACCGCGGATCGGTCGCTCACATCGCAGGCCCGCACCCGCACCCGCGCACCGTGTCCGGTCAATTCGGCGACGAGCCCGGCCGCACCGTCGGCCGCTTCCCCGCGCCGGGACAACAGGACCAGGTCCCCGACGCCGTGCTCGACGACGAGATGCCGCGCCACCAGCGCGCCCAACCCGCCGGTTCCGCCGGTGATCAGCACCGTCCCCGGCCCGATACCGGTTCCCGGCGCCGGGACGTCGTGCCGGACCAGCCGGGGGACCAGGAGCGCGCCCGCCCGGGCCGCGAGCTGCTCTTCCTCGGTGGCCAGCGCCGCACTTACCAGCTCCGGTGTGACCTCGGCGCCGGGCTCGATATCGAGCAGCACGATCCGCCCGGGGTTCTCGGATTGCGCGCTGCGCAGCAGACCCCGGATCGCCGCGGCCGCGAGCTCCGGGTCTTCCTCCGGCAGACCGGCCGCACCACGGGTGACGACGACCAGCCTTGTCCCGTCGACGGACAGCCGCAGCCAGGTCCGCACGGTGGCGGTCACCTCGTGCACGCGGTCACGCACCGCGGCCCCCGGATCCCCGGGATCCGCCGGACCCTCCCCGGCGCACCACACCACCGCATCGGGTCGCGGTCCGTCTCCCGCACCGGGAGAGTCGTCGGACGCGGCCTCGATCAGAGCGGTCATATCCGGGTATGCCGCGACGAAACCGGCCGCGGCCGGTAGGCCGACCGCGGCCAGGACCGGAGGCTCACCCGCGCCACGCACCGGCGTTTCGGGGGCACTCCAGCGCACCTCGTACAGCGGGCGCCCACCGGCGCGGACCCGGCCGAGCACGCGGCTGTGCACCGGGCGGGCCCGCAGCGCCTCGATGGTCAGTACCGGTGCGCCGTCGGCGTCGAAGGTCTCCACCCGCAGCGTCTCCGCGCCGGTGCGCCGGATCCGCACCCGGACCGCCGTGGCCCCGGGGCGGAACAACCGCACCCCGCTGAACGAGAACGGCAGCGGCAGTTCGTCCGGCGGCAGATCGGCGATCCAGGCGTGCACACCGGCGTGCAGGGCGGCGTCGAGAAGCGCTGGGTGGATGCCGAATCGCGTGCCCTCGGTGTCGAGTTCGGCGGGCAGTGCCACCTCGGCGAGGATGTCCTGGTCCGCCTGCCAGAGGTTGCGCACACCCTGGAACGCGGGCCCGTAGCCGAACCCGCGGACGGCCAGCTCGTCGTAGAGCGCATCGCCCGGTGTCGGCGTGTCCGCGGGCGGTGAATCCGCACCGTCGGCGAAGCCGCCGTCGAGCCGCACACCCGGCGCCAGGACGCCACGGGCGTGGGTGGTACCGGATCCACCGGTGGTTCCGTCCGCCGCGCTCCGCGAGGCCACCACGAAACGCCGCCGCCCGTCGGCGTCCGGTGCCTCGACCCCGACCTGGATATCGGCAACGGCGTCGTCGTCCAACCGCAGCGGGGCCTCCAGCACCAGTTCGTCGATCGACTCGGTGCCCAGCCGTGCCCCCGCCGCCAGTGCCAGTTCCACGAAACCGGTGCCCGGGAACAGCACCGTGTCGAACACCTGGTGATCGCTCACCCACGGTTGCGCACCGGCCGAGAGCCGGCCGGTGAACACCCATTCGTCCTTGCCGGGCAGCGCCGTCACCGCACCCAGCAGCGGGTGATCGGCGGCGCGCAGGCCGAGCCGGCTCACATCGCCGGTCTCGGCACCGGCCGGCAGCCAGTAGCGGGAACGCTGGAAGGCGTAGCCGGGGAGCGGGACCCGGCGCGGCGACCGTCCCGCGAACAGCGGCTCCCAGCGCACCGGCGCACCGGCGGCGAACACGGTGCCCAGGAACGTGGTGAACCACGCGACCTCGTCGGTGCCGCGGCGGGCGGCGGCGGCCACCACGGCGCGCGCCTCGCGTTCGGGGTCGGCGGCCAGGCACTGCCGGGTCATCGCGGTCAGCGCGGCGTCCGGGCCCAGCTCCAGGAAACGCCGGGTCCCGGTGGCCAGCAGGGTCGCGACGCCGGGGGCGAACCGGACGGCCTCGCGGGCCTGCCGGACCCAATATTGCGGCGTGCTCAGTTCCGCATCGGCGACCGCACCGCTCAGATCGGAGACGATCGGCACGGACGGCGCGTGATAGGTCATCCGGGCGGCGACCGCCCGGAACTCGTCGAGCATCGGGTTCAGCCGCGCCGAATGGAACGCGTGACTCACCCGCAACCGGTTGGTCTTGTGCCCGCGGCCGGCGAAGAGTCGCTCGATCTCCTCGACCGCGTCCTCGTCACCGGAGAGCACTACCGAACGCGGGCCGTTCACGGCGGCCATCGACAGCCGGGCGCCGTATCCGGTGAGGACCGCGTTCGCCTCGGTCTCGGTCACCGCCACGGCCACCATGGCGCCGCCCTCGGGCAGGGCGCCCATCAACCGGCCCCGCGCCGCCACCAGCGCACAGGCGTCCGGCAGCGACCACACCCCCGCCACATACGCCGCCACCAGCTCACCGATCGAATGTCCCAGCAGGACATCGGGAGTCGGCCCGAACGAGGTCACGAGCCGGTACAGCGCCACCTCGAAGGCGAACAGCGCCGGCTGAGTCCACTCCGTCCGATCCAGCACACCATCCGGATCAGCGAACATCACCTCCCGCAACGACCGCCCCACCAACGGATCGAACTCCGCGCACACCTC
>NZ_JBEXLL010000131.1:0-8565 GCF_040609955.1 Nocardia sp. NPDC004568 | reverse complement strand
GAGCGCAGCTTCACCTACGACAGCGACCAGGGCGGCTACCTCGACATCTGCGCCTACAAGCCGTACTACTACGCCTGCCGGTGATCCCGGCGCCGTAGTGCGGCGCGTACGGGTATGAGCGGTCGACGCGCCGGGGTCGACTCGGCGCGGAAGCGGCAACCAGCGCATCCGTCTCGAACACCGGCAATGGACTGTGCGCACGTACCGGCCGGATCGGCCCGCGGTGCCGGACCACGGTCGTGGCGGAAGCGATGACCCCGATCAGCGTGAACGAAGTCGCCGTAGCAACCGGGAGATCGGTGCCGGTGACCACGGACCGACAGGGGCCACGGGATACCGCACTCGCGGGCGAAACGCAGGGCGTCGGCCGCGGTTCCGTCTTCGGGCGGTTCCGCGCCCATTCGACGAACCGCTCGGTGAAATCCGGGCCGGTGGCGTGCACCAGTTCGGGATGGCGGGCCGCGACTTCCCGGGCCCGCTTGTGCCGCAGTGCGTGCGCGGCCGCACCCACCGCGGCGGGATCGAAACCCGCCGGGACCGCTTCCCCCGCCACCAGGGCACGCACCAGGGCCGCCTGCCGATCGGCCAATCCGGGCAGCGGTGGGTCCGTCATAGCAATCCCGTCCGTGCGGCCGCCGTGACCGGTGCGCGGGCGGCGGCCTCGGCAATCGCATCCAACTCGTCGAGGAGCTCGTGCGCAGGCGGGTAGTTACCGTCCCGCTCGAGCATGAGCGGAACCGGGTGATCGTGGACGAACTCGGTGACCAGCGCGAGCACCTCCGCGGGTATCGGGTGCAGATGGGTGTCGTGGTAGCGACCGCCGGATTCGTGGCCGCCGGCGATATGGCAGTAGGCGATCCGCTCGCGGGGCAGGCGCCACAGTTCGGTCCGCGGGTCACGGCCGCGGTTGCGCGCGTTCGCGTACACATTGGCGATATCCAGCAGCAGGTACACCCCGGTACGTTCGACGATCTCGGTCAGGAACTCCGCTTCGCTGAATTCGTCATCGGGCCAGTCGAACAGCGCCGCGATGTTCTCCACCGCGAGCGGCACGTCCAGGCCGGCCCGGGTCCGGGTGATATTCGCGCACAGGACGTCGAGCGCCTCCCGGCTGCGCGGCACCGGCAGCAGATGACCGGCCTCCAGTCCACCGGCCCGTACGAAGGCGATGTGCTCACTCACCAGCGGCGCGGATACCGCCCGCGCACAGGCGGCCAGATGTTCGACCCGACGCCCGGCCACCGGTCAGCCACCGCAGCCACCCCCGCCACAACCCCCACCGCAGCCACTGCCCCCACCACAGCTGCTGCCGCTACCGAAGCCGCTACCACCGGCCGCGTCGCCCGCACCGGAATCTCCTCCGGACATACTTTCCGCGCTGTACCCGGACATGGCGGAGTTCAGCGCCGGATCGAGGAGCACCAGCGCGTGCACCCCGAACAGCGCCACCGCCAAGCCGGCGGCCCCGGGCCCGTAGGTCTGATAAGACGGCGAGTTCCCCGGGCGCAGATGGCGGTGGCCGCCGGTGGCCTCGGCCGATGCCGCCCGGCCCGCGGGCGTGACCCGCACCGGTGCCGCCACCCGCCATCCGGCGAGCGCCAGCGCGATCAGTCACCGCCCGCCGATCGCTGGTCAGCAGACCGAATTCGGGTGCGGACAGCACACCGGGCGGAGCCGCTGCGGGCGCGTGCACGATCCGGTGCCGCAGCCGCCATCCGATGACCACGGCGACGACCGCGATCGGTATGTAGAGCAGCAGGAACGCGGGGCCGGAGACACCCCAGGTCTCGCCCGCGAGAAGTTGTGATCCCGCCGCCGACCATCCGACAGTGCGCATACCCACCTCCGGCTCCGCACAATAGTTTCTGCGCCGCCTTCGGCGTCGCGGGTCGGGGCCCTGTGACCCCGATTCTCCCCTCCTCGGCTCAGTCGCTGCGCTCCTTCGCTCCGTCAGTCCGGAATCGCGGGCGGCCCCGACGATCGATGCCGATCATCCGGAGTGGCCGAAAGGTGTACGTGGACGTACACGTCGGCCAACCCGAGTATGCCCACCGCGCGTCGCCTTCGGACACGGCAGCGCAATCCCGGGCAGTGCCGGTCCGCGTGCCTAGGGTCGGGACCATGAAAACTGCCCGATTGAGATCGACCGTGCGAAAGTCCGGCTCGCGCTTGGGGCCGGGCAGCTTCGTTCCGATCCGCCGCCGGCCCACCGGCCTCGGACTGCTGACGTTCGCGCTGGTGGCGGGCCTCGCGCTCGTTTCCGCACCCGCGCACGCCGAACCCACCGGCCCGGATGTCTCGTCCTGGCAACACAGCGGTGGACGGCCCATCGACTGGTTCGCCGTTCGCGCGGCCGGTCACCGCTTCGCCATGGTGAAGGCCACCGAGGGCCTGGACTACATCAACCCGTTCTTCGTCCAGGACAGTCTGCAGATGCGGTTGGCCGGGATGGCGCGCGGTACCTACCACTACGCCCGCCCGGAACTCCCGCCGGAACCGCAGGCGGCCTTCTACGCGACGATCGTGCTCGGTCAGAACGGCCCGCTGGACCTGCCACCGGTACTGGATATCGAGCATTCCGGCGGTCTGGCGCCGGGCGCGCTGATCGACTGGACCCACCGCTATCTCGACACCGTGCAGACCCTCACCGGGCGCGTGCCGATCGTCTACACCTACCCGCGGTTCTGGCAGACCGCGATGGCCGACAGCGACCAGTTCCACCGCTACCCGCTGTGGATCGCCGACTACCGTGACCGCGCCGAACCCGAGGTACCCGGGCGCTGGCCCGCGTGGACCTTCTGGCAGCAGACCGACTCCGGCTCGATCCCGGGAATCCTCGGCAACACCGATATCAATGTGTACAGCGGCGCACAGGGCGATTTCGCCCGCTTCGCCCGGATGGGCGGGCTCACCGGCAGCGGATAGCCCCGTACGCCACGTACCTCCTACACGCCGATCCGGCCGCCCCCGGACTTCCAGACCGCCACCACGGCCGGGCGCGGCTGGGTCGTTCCGCCGTCCGGCCAGTGTGAGGCCGGATTCTCCACCGAGGCCTCGTCGGTTTCACCCGGATGCTGGACGCACACCATGACCCGCTCCTCGGTGATCACCGGACCGCAGGTCTCGGCACCGATCGGGACCGACAGGAACTGTTTGGTCTCGCCACGCCGGTCACCGTCGAGCACCACCGCGAACAGACCGTCGTTGGCGTCGAGCGCATTGCCGTCGGTACTGATCCACAGGTTGCCGTACGGATCGAAGGCGAGGTTGTCGGGGCAGGAGATGGGGCTGACCCGGGTCTTGTCGTAGCCCGCGTAGTAGGTGTCGGCGGCGGCCGGGTCACCGCAGACCAGCAGCAGGGTCCAGGTGAACGAGGTGCCCGCGTGATCGTCGGTGAGCTCGAGTACCTGGCCGTTCTTGTTCTTGTCGCGCGGGTTGGCCTCGTCGACCCCGGGTTTGCCGTCGGTACCGCGCTTGTCGTTGTTGGTCAGCGCGACATAGACCTTGCCGGTTTTCGGGTCGGCCTCGAAATCCTCGGGGCGGTCCATCTTGGTGGCGCCCACCTTGTCGCCGGCGAGGCGGGTGAACACGGCGACCTCCTCGGCGGTCATCCCGTCCACCAGCGATTCGCCGCGGCCGTCCTCGGCCGTGCGCAGGATCGGGATCCACTGCCCGGTGCCGGTGAATCCCTGCTCGGAGGGGAGGGTGCCCGAGCCGTCGATCCGGTCCGGGTGGTCGCCGGTGAGTTTCGCGACGTAGAGGGTGCCTGCGTCCAGGATGGTCATATTGTGGCGGCGGCTCGCGGCCCCGGTACCCGGCTCGACCTTGCGCGAGGAGACGAACTTGTACATGTAGTCGAACCGCTCGTCGTCACCGGTGTAGGCGACCACGGTCCCGTCGGCGGCGACGTGGATATTCGCGGCCTCGTGTTTGAACCGGCCCAGCGCGGTGTGCTTGACCGGGGTGGAGGCAGGATCCCACGGGTCCACCTCGACCACCCAGCCGAAGCGGTGGGACTCGTTGGGTTCGGCCGCGATATCGAAACGCTTGTCGAACTTCTCCCAGTGGTGCGGGGCGTCGGAATCACCGATGCCGTAGCGATTCAGCCGCGCCGCCGCCACCGGATCGGCGGATTTGCCCACGAAGTAGGCGTTGAAGTTCTCCTCGCCGGACAGCACCGTGCCCCACGGAGTCACTCCGCCGGAGCAGTTGTTGATCGTACCGAGGACCTTGGTGCCGGTGGGGTCGGCGGAGGTCTTCAGCAGCGGGCTGCCGGCCGCGGGGCCGGTCAGCCGGAATTCGGTGGTCGCGGTGATCCGCCGGTTGTACTTGCCGAACGCCGGTTTCAGGCGGCCCGTCCCCGGGTCGCCGTGCACCTCGACCACGGACAGGCCGTGTGCGGCCATCGCGATCTCGACCTGTTCCCGGGTGATCGCCTCGGGCTTGTATCCGGGAAACATGAACTGTTCGGTCGTGTACTCGTGGTTCACCACGAGCAGGTACTTGCCCGGCTGCCCCTCGATCGGCAGCAGGCCGGCGAAATCGTTGTTGTAACCGAACTGCTTGACCTGGGCGGCCGGGGTCTGGGCGAAGAAATCGAATTCCGGCGCGTCCTCGAAGAGCGGGTCGCCCCACCGGATGACGACGCCCTGCTCATAACCCTCCGGAACGACGAGCGCGTCCTCGGTGTTCGGCGCGACCGGCGCGAACCCGGTCCCCGTGCCCCCGGAGTTCGCGGCCGGACCGACCTCTGTCCCGTCACCGCAGGCGGCGAGCGCGCTCGCCGCGCCGATCGCGACCACCGCGGCCGCACTGCCCTGCAGCAGCCGCCGCCGGGAGATCCCCGCGACGATATCCCCGAAGTAGGTGTTCGACGAGGTGTTGGGTACGTCGTGGAAGCAGGCGTTTCCGCATTTGTACTGACAGGTGACGCGCGACCGCGACCCGGCCGGGCCGGGGACGACGAAGAGCTCGAGAGGTTTCAAGATGGACTCCTGTTCCGGGCTGAACGCACGCACGCTAGCCCACCAAGGCGAGTCCGAGGAGTCCGCCGGATTAACTATCGGTGCCGTACCGATGGCATAGCCGCAGGCCCCGGGCCGGACGGTCCGAGGATTCGCCTCTCGACAGCATCGAACCGGCCGCCCCGCCCAGCAACGGGTCTTGCCGGGCCCACCGAGGTCGCAGCCTGTCCGTCGGCCAGAGGTGCCCACCTTCGCGAGCACCCTCTACCTTCGCCGGTCGGTCCACCCGGAACGGCACCGGCCACCCCCGCGCCACGGCCGGGCACCTGGGCCGGGCCGACGGGCGGGCGCCGAGACTCAAGCGACGATATTGACCAACCGCCCCGGGACCACGATCAATTTGCGCGGGGCCTTGCCGTCCAGCAGGGCGGCGATCTTCTCGTCCGCCAGGGCGGCCGCTTCGATCGCGGCCCGGTCGGCCTCCGGATCTACCTGGATCCGGCTGCGGACCTTTCCGTTGACCTGGATCGGGTACTCGACGGTCTCCGCGGCCAGCAGCGCCGGGTCGGCCACCGGGAACGGTCCGTGGGCCAGCGAATGGGTATGCCCCAGCCGCTCCCACAGTTCCTCGGTCATATGCGGGGCCAGCGGCGCCAGCATGAGCACCACCGGTTCCACCGCCGAACGCGGTGCGCCGCCGGGGTAGGCCTTGGTCAGGTGATTGGTCAGCTCGATCAGTTTGGCGCCCGCGGTGTTGTCGCGCATGGCCGCCAGGTCCTCGTCGACCCCGGCGATGGTCCGGTGCAGCAGCCGCAGCGTCTCGTCGGCCGGGTTGTCCTCGGTGACCCGGGTCGCCCCGGTCTCCTCGTCCACCACCAGCCGCCACACCCGCTGCAGGAAGCGGTGCGCGCCGATGACGTCCTTGGTCGCCCACGGCCGGGAGGTGTCCAGCGGGCCCATCGACATCTCGTAGAAGCGGAAGGTGTCGGCACCGTACAGATCGCAGATCTCGTCGGGGGCGATCGCGTTCTTCAGCGATTTGCCGATCTTGCCGTACTCCTGGTTCACCTCGACCTCGGTGCCCGTGGCGTCGGTCCAGTAGAACCGGCCGTCGCGTTCGATGACCTCGGCGGCGGGCACGTAGGCGCCGCGCGCGTCGGTGTAGGCGAAGGCCTGGATGTAGCCCTGGTTGAACAGGCGGCGATACGGTTCGCTGCCGCTCACCTCACCCAGGTCGAACAGGACCTTCTGCCAGAACCGCGCGTACAGCAGATGCAACACCGCGTGCTCCACCCCGCCCACGTACAGGTCGACCCCGCCCGGATCGCCGGCGCCGTGCTCGGCGGGCCGGGGGCCCAGCCAGTAGGTCTCGTTCTCCTTCGCGCAGAACTCCGCGGAGTTGGTCGGGTCGGCGTAGCGCAGCTGATACCAGGAGCTACCCGCCCAGTTGGGCATCACATTGGTGTCCCGGCGGTACCTGCGCGGTCCGTCGCCCAGGTCCAGTTCGACCTCCACCCAGTCGGTGGCCTTGGCCAGCGGCGGGGACGGTTCGGAGTTCGCGTCGGCGGGGTCGAAGGTGACCGGCGCGAAATCGTCCAGTTCGGGCAGCCGCACCGGCAGCATCGATTCCGGCAGCGCATGCGGGGCGCCGGTCTCGTCGTAGACGATCGGGAACGGTTCACCCCAGTACCGCTGCCGCGCGAACAGCCAGTCGCGCAGTTTGTACTGAACGGTGCCGGCACCGCGGCCGTCGGCCTCCAACCGGGCGATGACGGTCGCCTTGGCATCGGCGATGTTCAGGCCGTCCAGATAATCGGAATTGATCGCCGGCCCGTCACCCGCGTAGGCCTCGCCGTCGAAATCCGCGGGCGGTTGCACGGTCCGGATGATCGGCAGGCCGAAGGCGGTCGCGAAATCCCAGTCGCGCTGATCCTGGCCGGGCACGGCCATGATCGCGCCGGTGCCGTAACCACTGAGCACGTAGTCGGCGATGAAGATCGGGATCTGTGCGCCGTTCACCGGATTGGTGGCGTACGCCCCCAGGAAGACGCCGGTCTTCTCCTTGTTCTCCTGCCGCTCCAGATCCGATTTCGCGGCAATGGATTTGCGATAGGCCGCCACGGCTTCGGCCGGTGTGGCACTCCCGGCGGTCCAGCGCGGATCGGTGCCCTCCGGCCAGGCGGCGGCCACCAACCGGTCCACCGTCTCGTGCTCCGGGGCCAGCACCATATAGGTCGCGCCGAACAGGGTGTCGGGACGCGTGGTGAAAACCTCCACATCGCCCGCCGCGGTCGCGAACTCGACCCGGGCGCCGCGCGAGCGACCGATCCAGTTGCGCTGCATGGCCTTCACGTTCTCCGGCCAGTCCACCCGGTCCAGATCGTCGATCAGCCGGTCGGAGTAGGCGGTGATCCGCATCATCCACTGCCACAGTCGTTTACGGAATACCGGGAAGTTACCGCGTTCGCTGCGGCCGTCGGCGGTGACCTCCTCGTTGGACAGCACCGTGCCCAGCCCCGGGCACCAGTTCACCACCGAATCGGTCTGATAGACCAGCCGGTAGGAGTCGAGCACGGCATTGCGTTCGGCGGCGGGCATACTGGCCCAGTCCTTGCCGTCCGGCGCCGGCCGGGCGCCCGTGGCGAACTGCTGTTCCAGCTCCGTGATCGGCCGGGCGCGGCCGACCTCCTGGTCGTACCAGGCGTTGTAGATGCGCAGGAAGATCCACTGCGTCCACTTGTAGTACTCGGGGTCGGTGGTCGCGAACGAACGCCGCCGGTCGTGCCCCAGGCCCAGCCGGTCCAGCTGCCGCTGCATGGTGGCGATATTGGCTTCGGTGGTGTCGCGCGGATGCGCCCCCGTCTGCACCGCGTACTGCTCGGCGGGCAGACCGAACGCGTCGTAACCGAGCGCGTGCAGCACATTGCGGCCCCGCATCCGGTGGTAGCGGGCGAACACGTCGGTGGCGATATAGCCCAGCGGATGACCCACGTGCAGCCCGGCCCCCGACGGGTACGGGAACATGTCCTGCACGAACAGCTTGTCGACCGGAACCTCGCCGGCCAGCGGGCCGACCGGGTTCGGCGCGAAGAAGGTGCCGCGCTCGTTCCACCGCTGCTGCCAGCGGCGCTCGATCTCCCCGGCGAGCTCGGCGGTGTACCGATGGGCGGGCATATCACCGGCGCGGCCCTGGGGTGCGCCATGGTCCACCGAGCTCGGCCCGGCCGTCTCGGTTGCGCGGGAGTCCTGCACGGTCCTGCCTTCTCTAGCTGCTGGTGGGAAGAATTCCGTCTCGACAGCCTAAGACTTGGGCCCTGACAAGCCCAAAAAGGTCGGGTGCGGACCCGCGCGTCCGAGGGCAGGTACGGCCACCCCGTGAGCAGAACCACACGCGGGCCCGCCGGGTGACCGGACCCGCTGTGGACCCGGACAGCGAATGCCAACGGCACCCGTAGGAGTCGAGTTCTGCGAGACACCACAAAGGGTTGCGGCCCGTCTCGCCGTTTCGGCCTCGAAAGCGCCCGCGCGGGAGCCCGCAAGACAGCGACGAACAACGCCGCCCACAGTAACAACAACAACAAAACGATCAAGAACAAAAAAA
>NZ_JBEXLL010000130.1:0-8618 GCF_040609955.1 Nocardia sp. NPDC004568 | reverse complement strand
CGACGTCGTGACATGGTGTGATCGTCTCCTTCTGCACCCATTCTGGTGCATCAGAACTCTCACAACCGCTGGACCCACCCACAGGGCTCCAGTCACCGCCCGGCGCCAACAGTTCGACCAGCCGGAGCACGAATTCGGCCGCCGACTCCCTTGCCCGAGCCGGATCCATATGCGCGACGATCCCAGCAGGCGACATCGTTTCGAAGAACTCGCCGATCGGATAGCTCAGTGACCAGAACGACGCGACCAGATCAAAGCTTCCCGCCCGGTTTTCGCCGATCAGAGTAGTGACCGCGTCGCGTGTATCAGCTTGGAAGGTGCGTGCGTCGGGGAATCGGCGCGCGGCCACGGCAACCATGGCCGCGCTGTAGTCGGCCAGTACCAACTCACTGGCATAGTCGGCCAGGACATCGGTAATCCGGCCCGTACCGCATCCGAATTCGGCAATCCGGAGAGCCGAAGGCGGCTGTCCGTAATGGCGGGTCATCCAATCTGTTACCAGCTCTGGATCGGTGGCGCCGCCGAAGTAGTGCCGCAGCAGCAACTGGTCGTAGACCCCGTCGGCCTCGTACACGTCGCGGAATGCCGGAGTCGAGTTCATTGCTGGATACCTTCCGCCTCGGCGGCGAGGTCATCGAGATATGCGAGCACAGCTCGC
Source organism: Nocardia sp. NPDC004568 (assembly GCF_040609955.1). Lineage (NCBI taxonomy): Bacteria > Bacillati > Actinomycetota > Actinomycetes > Mycobacteriales > Nocardiaceae > Nocardia > Nocardia sp. NPDC004568. The sequence continues at coordinate 7,960 of NZ_JBEXLL010000130.1, read as the reverse complement.
ATATGGTCCTCGGTGACTTTCGGATTGTTGGCCATGAAACGCAGCGGTTGCAGTATCGCGCCGCGCCGCAATCGGCCCAGGTCGTCGGGGACCGTGAATTGATGAAGATGCCACTGCCCTTGATCGATGATCCGGTCGTGAATCGCGACATTGAGCGAATTGACCCGAGCGATCGCAGAGTCGTCGGCGACGCCGTCTGCGGCGATACCGACAGGCAGATACGCGAACGCCACCGCGGCCAGATCCGGATCGTTGATCCTGACCAGCCTCGGATGGGCGTCTACCAGCCCCGCGAACCGCGCGGCAGCGGCGACCCGGCGCTCGGCGAGGGCGGCCAGCCCGGCGCGGCCCTGACCGAGCATCATCATCCACAGCTTCAGGCTCAGCCACCCCTTGGTCCCGATGAACGGAGTGACCTGGCCGAACGCGAAATCCTCCTGCATGATCAAATCCGAGTACGTCGACACAAGACGCAAAACCGACGGGTCACGCACCAACAGCGCAGACAATCCATACGGAATTGCCATGATCTTGTGCGGGTCAACAGTGACGCTGTCGAATTCGGCGATGCCGTCGACCAGCCCCGACAGCTGCGGGCTGAATGTGGCCAGCAGTCCCCAGCAAGCATCGGCGTGCAACCAGATCCCTGGATCGGAATCCCGCACCAAGTCTGCGACCGCTCTGAGATTCTCGACGGTCTGAGTGCGGCTGTCCCCGGCGTAGGCGACCACCGCCATGACCGAACCCTTGTGCACACGAAGGGCTTCAGTGAGCGCGGCCAAATCATAGCGAAATTTGTCGGTGGCAACCTCGATCAGGTTCGCACCGCACCCGATCCAGGTCAATGCCGCCTTGACGCTGTAGTGGCCGATGGCTGCCGGCACAACGACCGCGCACCGCGAGGGGTCGTGCACACCAGTGCGCATAGTGTCCGGCGCCGCATTTTCACGGGCGAGCATCATCGCCACGCTATTGCTCGTGGTGCCGCCCGGGGTGATGAAGCCGCCCACATCCCATACCGAACGCACCTGCTCGACTGCCGGGTTGTCGTAGCCGAGCAGTTCACGCAACCACCGCACGGTGGCGATCTCGACGAACGTGCCCGATGGGCTGTCGAAGGACTGGTTGATCATGTTCTGCTACGTCAGATCCGCCAACAGCGTGCCCATCAACGCACACTGGTCATCGCCGGTGTCACCGAATCCCATGAACCGCGGACTGGCCTCGTTCTTACACAGTGGTAGCAGCGTCGTTCTTACACAGTGGTAGCAGCGTCGACTCGAACTCCGCCAGAACTGCTTCCGGGCTCATCGGTGCATCCGGTAGATCGGTCAGCAGTCGATCCCGAATCACAGTCGCAGCCATTCTCCGCCCGTAGATATCGGGCCGGGCCTTGAACCGTAGCCCGAGGTCGAGAGCTCGGTGCAGGATCGCGGCCCGGTGCGCGGCCCGCCGGGATGGATATGGCGAGGTATGAAATGTGGAGTGGGGCTGCGTCACCGGATGTACCTCCTCTAGTGCCCTGGCCTGCGGTGAGCGCGTTCCGGTCGGCAGCCGTGATAGGCGCCTCACCCGGCCCGGCTCAGCAGGCCTTACTCGAAACGATTTCGCTGAATTGCGATTTCGATGTCCCATTTCCTCACTGCCCCGCGGTGTTTCGGCAGAGTGGGCGCATACTCACGGTGTACTTACGCACACGCACACCCACGCGGACAGGAGCGCGCGACAGTGACCCCGGCCAACACTCCGCCCGGCAATGAGCCCGCAGAACCACAGGTCAACGTCTTCGCGCTCGAGTTGCGTCGCTGGCGTGACGTCCGCGGTCTGTCTCGAAGCGCACTGGCAGCCAAACTCGGCTACAGCCGTCCTTACGTATCCAAGATCGAGTCCGGTACGGAGAAACCTTCCCGCGAGTTCGCCGCATGTGCCGAATCGGCGCTTCAGGCCGGAGGCGCCTTGAGGTCGGCATTCACCGAGTTCACAGCCAAGCGGTCAACCATCTCTCGCACGCCGGCAACCGTCCAAACAACCAACACGACCGGATCTTTGTTGGTCGACCACGACGACGCGAGCCTGTCATTCGACGGACGCGTCTACCGGCTGCGCCAGCGACGGCGGCTGATCAACGACGGCCCCGACCCGATTACCCGCTACCTCATCAGAATCTCCGTGGACCGCTACCCCGGCGACCCCGAACGATCCAACCAGCTCTACCAGGAGAATCCGCTGACCTGGGAAGAGATCGACCTGCACGCCTGGCACGGCGACCACCGGATCGAACCGATGGCTTGGACCGCCCACCACGATCGCGACGCCTTCAAAGAAGTCTGGCTGTTGTTCGGTGAACCGGACGGTGGGCGCCGCTTCCCGCTCTACCCCGGCCAGGCCTGCTGGACCGAATACGAATACACCGTGTCGGAGATCCACTGGGGCAATTGGTTTCAGCGCGCTGTCCGCCTGCCCACTAACCGCCTATCGGTCCGACTGGACTTCCCGGCTGCACTCGAACCCTCCGTATGGGGACTACAAACCTCTATGACCGCAGAAGGACAGCCGTTCCGCACACCCATCTCCTGCCGAGTAGACGAAGGACGGTGCCGGTACTCCTGGTCTACCGATCACCCGCCACTGCACGCGCGCTATCGCCTCGAATGGGACTTCCGAGGCCGCAACGACGACGAACGGACGCCACCCAGCAGGGTTATGGCAGGCCTGGGCATCGTGCAGGAAGGCGACGAGATTCTGCGCCGAATCGCGCGTCCGTTCGAGCTCCCCGCCGAAGCCGAAGACGCCCGCCGCGTGGTCGCCGAACTCAACTCGGCCGCCCAGCGTGTCGCACAGGCCCACGTATTCGGCAAGGGCATGGGCATCGCGGCACCTCAGACCGGTATCGGCAGAGCCGCCGCGATCGTGCACACCCCCGACGGCAACACCATCACTCTGTTCAATCCGCGCATCGTCGAAACCGGCGGCGGCGAAGATGATCAGTACGAGGGCTGCCTGAGCTTCTTCGACCTCAGAGGACAGGTACCACGCGCCCTGGCGATCCATGTCGAACACACCGATATCGATGGCAACACCCGAATCACCGTGTTCGAACGCGGAGTCGCCCGCCTGGTCGCGCACGAAATAGACCACCTCTACGGACAGCTCTACCTCGATCACATGCGCCCGGGCGTAGAACCCATCCCCGTCGAACAATACCGAGCCACCGGCAAGAACTGGACCTACTGATCGAGCAGTCGACCGCCACGCTACGGCCGGATAGAAACGAAGGCGCCCCGGGCCTTTCGGTCCGGGGCGCCTTCGCTGTGCTCGTACGCTCAGAGGTTCTTCGGGAGTTTGATGGTCTCCGTCGGTGCGTCCGCGTTACCCGTGCGGGGCAGCGTGGTGGTCGGCGCGTCGGCCGAGCCGGCTACCGAGGAACCCCCGGTGGGGCGCCGGGCCGGGCCGGTGGGCCGGGCCGGCCGACCGCCGCGACCGCCATTGATACCGAGCACGAGTCCGGCGATCAGCGCGATCACACCGACGATGCCGAAGACGATCGGCAGGACCCTGCCGAACAGCGACAGCTTGTCGATATTGTCCTTGGCCACCGCGAGCTGCGATTCCACGGTGTCGGTGTCGAAGACCATATTGGCCTTCAGCGCGGGGACCTCCACCTTGTCGGCGGTGCGGCTGTAGAAGATGTTGAGCTGTTCGCCGCCCTTGACGACGGTGCCGGTCTCCGGCTCCACCCAGACGTCGCGGGTGTTGCCGTAGAAGCGGTACATGGTGACCGGCTCCTCGCCGCCCTCGACGCCCCATTTGGCGGCGGGCAGTTCCAGCTTGTTGGTCGGCGCCTTGGAGACGTCGGCCAGCTTGGTCACCGGGACCTGCTGCCGGAAGTGGTAGACCTTGGTGCCGTTGATCTCGGTCTCTTCCTGGAACACCATGTCGGTGGTGGTCCGGGCCAGCACGTCGAAGTACGGGTAGGTCTTCTTCTCGGTGCCGATCGGGAACCGGTACTGCAGCCCCGTGTGCTGGACCGGATCGGCGATGCTCTCACCCTTGGAGTTCGTGGTGATCGCGATCGAACCGTTGGGGTCGGTGGCCACCGGCTCACCGGTCTTGCGGTCGATGGTGACCCGGTCGACGTAGGCGGTCAGCACGCCGGTATCGCCGGATTTGTCGATCCGGCGCAGGGTGTTACCGGCCTGGATCGTCATCTCGTCGGCGTCGGAGGGATCCTCGACGGTGAGGAACCGCTGGGAGACCAGCGGTACATTCTTGTCGACCTCGGCCGAGCGCCCCTCGGCCGTCAGCGACGAGGAATCCAGGACCAGGCTTTCCTGATCTTTCTGGTTGACCGCGACGGTGGTGATCTCGAGGTCGAGAGGAGTCTTGGCCATCTTGCTGACGGTGTAGGTGGGGATCATCAGCGCGGCGACGATCAGCAGCGCGCCGAGACCCACGAGCACGCAGGCAACCGTCCTTCTGGTTCCGGCACTCAGTGCCATGCAAACTCTCCTCGTCGTAGAACACAGGTCGTTCCGCGGGTACAGCGGGGCGCCGCGGCACTCGTGAGCCCTGACACTAACAGCCTGAGGGTTACCCAGGGGTTGGCGAGGCCGGAATCCGACCGAAATCGGGGGGAGTCTAACCCGCATTGTGAAATACCGGCTTCCTACGAGCGCGGACGGCCCGGCAGACTGGGACCCGATGACGACCACACCGACCACCGAGACCGGCCCCTGGCCACGCGCCGACCAGAGCGAACGCCGGGTGGGGCCCGGTCGCGACACCTCCACCCCGGATCCGGCGCCGGTGCCCGTGGCGCGTCAGCGGGGCTTTCTTCCCGCGCTCGAGGGTATGCGCGGCCTGGCCGCCCTGGGCGTGCTGCTCACCCATGTGGCCTTCCAGACCGGCGCCACCGGCATTCCGGGGCTCGGCCGCCTGCTGGAACGCTTCGATATGGCGGTCGCGGTGTTCTTCGCGCTGTCCGGTTTCCTGCTGTGGCGTCCGCACGCGCTCACCGCCCGCGGGCTCGGCGACGCTCCCACGCTCGGCTACTACCTGCGCCACCGGGTGGCCCGGATCGTCCCCGCCTACTGGATGGTGGTGTGCACGGTGCTGTTGCTGGTCCCGGCCGCCGCCGATACCGCCGGGCTCCAGGTGTGGATGTCGAACCTGCTGCTCCTGCAGGTCTTCGTACCGCTCACACTGACCGACGGGCTCACCCAGATGTGGAGTCTGTCGGTGGAGGTGGCCTTCTATATCGCGCTGCCGCTGCTGGCCTGGCTGCTGCACGGGTTGCGGGGCCGCGCGGCCGCGGCCCGGGTACCGGCCGTCCTGCTGCTCGGGCTGGTCTTCCTCGGCTGGAACTTCCTCCCGGTACCGACTCCCGATGCCATTCATGCCGACAACTGGTTGCCCGCCTATATCCCCTGGTTCGCGGGCGGCATGCTGCTCGCCGAGCTGACCTGCGACGACCGGCGCCGGGCGCGCCTGCGGCTGTTGGGCAACCAGCGGCTGATGTGGGCGATCGCCGCCGCGGCGTTCGTGGCGTCGGCGACCCGGCTGGGCGGGGTCGCCGGGCTGACCCGCGCCGAGCCCTGGCAATACGCCGCCAAGATGGGTCTCGGCGCGGTGATCGGGTTCGCGCTGCTCGCGCCCCTGGTGCTGGGGCCGCCGGAGACACCGCATCGCTGGCTCACCGCGGCGCCGGTCGCGACGGCGGGACGCTGGTCCTACGGGATCTTCATCTGGCATCTCGCCGTGCTGTCGGTGATCTTCCCGATCTTCGGCATCCTGCCGTTCAACGGCAATTTCGGGGTGGTGCTGGTGCTGACGGTGGCGTTCACGCTGCCGATCGCCGCGGCCAGTCACGCCCTGGTGGAAGAACCGTGCCGCCAGTGGGCGCGGCGGCGGGACCGGCCGCGGGCCGCGAAAGCCTGATACGCCGCCTCAGCAGTCGCAACCGCAGCCGTCGCAGCAGCACCCGTCGCTGCAGCAGCCGCCGCAGTCCTGACAGCAGCTGCAGCAGTCGCAGCAGCTGCTGCAGTCGTCGCAGCTACAACCCCGGCCGACCCAGGATTCCTTCTGTTCGCCGCTGCACGGCCGGGTGTGCTCGGCGCAGCAGGCGTAACCGGTGCAGTACTGGGTGCAGATCAGCTGGATCGACTCCGCGACCCCCGGCCGCTGCGGACCGGTGGAGTGGACGCCGACCGGGTTCGTCCCGGCGGACGCGGTGGGCGGCGGCGCGATACTACGGCCGAGCCCGCGCAGCGCGGTGGTGAGCGGATCGAGTAGCGCCCAGCGCAGCGTCGGCAGGCCGGTCAGGCCGGCGGCCCGCAGTGACGTCCGCAGTGAACGATCCGATTCCCGGACGAGCGCGTAGGCCTCGGCCCGGGTGGTACCGGTGGCGGCGAGGGGGTTGAAACGATCCGCGGCGGCGTCGGCGTGATAGTCGGTGAGCGCGTCGGCCAGATGCGCGATCCGGCCGAACTCGTCGCCCGCGCTGCGCAAGGCGTCCACATTGTCCGGGCGATCGGCCAGTACCGCGGTATGGGCGAAGAACTCCGCGGCACAGCGACGACTGGCGCGGGTCAGATCGTCGAGGGCGGCGGCGCCCGACGATCCGGCGCCGGCGGCGACCCGGCGTTCCGCGCTCGCCTGGGCCTCGATCGCCGCGACGAGTGGAGCGATATCCAAGCCGATGGCCGTGGCCCGGGCGTGCGCGCCCGCCGACCAGCCGGTCGCGATCCGCCGCATCGGCCGGTGCAGCCGGGGGCGGGTATCACCGTCGTCCACATGGTCGGCGACCTTGGCGGAGCCGAGCAGCAGGGAGGCCGTGGCGGCGAGCTGGACCGGCGCCGAGGTACCGACCGGGACCCGCGCGGTCCGCATTCCGCGCAACGGGCACGGTCCGGCGGTGCGGCGCGCGGCGGGTGCGGGGGCCTGGGCCTCGGTCAGCAGCGCGAGCACCACCGCGTCGGTATTGGTCGCAGTCCGCGCCAGCTGTCCGTGGCCGTCGCGCAGCCCGAGGCACAAGCCGCACATATGGGCCTGCCAGAGCTGGGGGTCCACCCCGTATTTCGCGGCGCCGTGCCGGCACGGCCGCAACATTCCGAACACTGTGCCCTCCCGGTCGGATGGCGTCCTCCGCGACATCCGTTGCGCGCATCGAAAATACGGAGCGCGCGGGCAGGGCGCAACAGGAGGGCGGCGCCGAGCGGGCAACCGGAACTATTCGGGCGATTCGCCCGGTTCCGTGCTGTCCGCCGCGCCGGGTTTGCGGCCGGACAGACCGCGCCACGCCAGCGCGTCGAGTAGATCCACGGCTTCGGCCACGTCGATGCGACCGGCGGCGACGGAATCGGCGATGGCCTCCCCCGCGCCGATCACCGCGACCGCGACGATATCGAAGTTGGTCCCGGGCTCGGCGTGTTTGGCGCTGGACTCCAGCAGTTTGGCGGTCAGTTCGATGACCCGCTCCCGGGCGTTCTCGATCTCCGAGGCGAAGGCCTGCTGACCGAGCGCCTGGCGATAGAGGACCTGCCAGGAGTTGCGGTGGGCATCGACGAAACCGAGGAACCCCTCCAATGCGGTACGCAACTGTTCGTGCGGGCTGAGCAGCGGGTTGCCGGCGGGTGCGACCGATTCGAGGAAGCGCAGGCCTTCGCGCTGTATACAGGCGCGGAACAGCTCGTCCTTGGAGCCGTAGTAGAGATACAGCATCGGCTTGGAGATCTCGGCTTCGGCGGCGATGGCGTCCATGGAGGTTTCGTGGAAGCCCTTGCGCGAGAAGACCTCGACCGCGGCATCGAGCATCTGCTGCTCGCGCACCGCTCTCGGAAGCCTTTTCGTACCGCCCGCCATCACGTCTCCATAAGGTTGTAGGTGTTCAGGACAAGAGGTTCTGGATGCCCAGGGCGGTGGGGTGTGGCTGATCGCGTCTTGCCGTTGGGTGGTTCGTTAG
>NZ_JBEXLL010000129.1:0-8702 GCF_040609955.1 Nocardia sp. NPDC004568 | reverse complement strand
GACGTCGTGACATGGTGTGATCGTCTCCTTCTGCACCCATTCTGGTGCATCAGAACTCTCACAACCGCTGGACCCACCCACAGGGCTCCAGTCACACCGTCCAATCATTCCGAGATTCCGACACGTTTTCTGAGCTCCTACACGACGCCTCAAGGACGGGAGACACTACTAGGCGGCGCGCAGATCGAATTCCTGCGCCTTGGCGCCTGCGATGAACGCGGCCCATTCGGTGGGCGTGAAGACCATGGCGGGCGCTTCGGTGTCAGAATCGCGTAGGACGATGTAGCCGTCTGTGCGCTGTTCGATTTCGGGGAGGCCGTCGCCGAGTGGGTGGCCGCTGCCTGCCTTCACGTGGTCGAGGAAGCGTGGCCAGAGGGTGCTATCGATGGCGATGATGGGTTGGACTGCGGGATCGTTGGCGGGATCTCGGAGGTATTTGCTGTCGCGTATGAAGACCGTCTGGCTTCCGAAGGCAACCTGGACGCACTGGCCGCCGTTGGTCCCGCTGTAGCTCGAGGTCCGCCAGTGCAGGCGGTCCTGGGAAGTCATTCCGTTCTCCTACGCTTGTTCGAGGCGATCTCTGCGCCCGCGGATGATGTGGGCGGACTCCTCGACTGGCAGGGCCAGGGAGAGAAGTCGATCTGCAATCATTTTATACATCGCGACCTGCTCTCGATCCTGCACGTACAGGGCGCCGGTCTGGTACTCGATGTAGCCGAGGCTCAGCGCGGTGTCGAAGTGGAGCAGGGTGAAGTCCCCGTCGAGACCGGCGTGAACGGGGGTACTCGTCGGCATCACGCGGAGTTCGACATTCTCGCGGTCCATCAGATCGAGGAGGTGGCCGAGCTGTTCCGCCATGACTTCGGGGCCACCGACGAGCCGGTCGAGGGTGTGTTCCTCGATGACGGCCTGCAGGTATAACGGGTTATCTTCGCTGGTCAACCGCTGGCGGGCCATCCGTGCTCGGATGGTTTGGGGTAGGTCCAGTGGCGCGATCTGCAGGCCCCCGCTGAGCAGGGCGGTGGCGTAGCCCTCGGTCTGGAGCTGGCCGGTCAGGGTCATCGCCTGGTAGGTGAATTGGCTTGTCGCCAGCCCTTCGAGTCCGATGAACGTTTTGAACCAGCCGGGCAGGACTTCGCTGAACGGCGCCCACCACGTGCTCTGATCGGCGCGGCCGGCCAGTGACGTGATCCGATCAATCTGATCGACCTCTGCCCCGTAGAGACGCATGAGGGTGGCGGTTTCGTCGGGTTGCTGCTGGTACTTGCCGTTCTCCATGTTGTTGATCTTCGGCTGGGTGCAGCCGAGTTCTTTGGCGGCTTCGGCCTGGCTGACCCCGGCACGCACTCTGGCGGATCGCAGCTCGTGACCGATCAAGAAGCGCAGTGCTGACGGATCTGATCGGCTCACGGTCACTGTGTGGTCCTCCTGCGGTTTCAGGGTCGTGCGACTCAGTATCCACCACATCCACAAGCGTACTCATAAGGAACTTCATAAGCGCTTGTATCAGCTTATATATTTGCTTATGGTCGATTCAGGGGTGGTATGTACCGCCACACGACGACCGGGAGCAGTGATCAACATGACGGTTCTGCAGGAGTCACAACATCTCGTCAGCGACCGCACACCGCACCACGCGCGCAGCACAGGCGACGGCGGATGGGTAGTGAGTTATCTACCCGGGCGAACCTTGACACGCGATCAAGCCGAAGCGGCGCTACTTGCCCTCGAAGACATGGCGGCCCTGCAGGCTCACGTCGGGCTGCTGGGGCTGACCGTGTTGGAAGCCATGGGCATGGCTGCCATGGAGTGTCCGTGGCCGCCGCCCCGTAAGGAAGGGTTCGCCGCGCGGGCGCTGGCCTGGGCAGGGGTGTCGCGGTGATCGCGCGGCGGGCGTGGTCGATCGCTAACACGACCGTGGCGTTCAGCGCGGTCGCGGCCCGCGGCCAACGCAGGGTCGTCCCGATACAGCCGGTACCCGGGTCTCCGTTGGGTGTGGTCAAAGGCGGGCCTCACCGGAAGGACAAATCCTGATGTTCGAGAACTGCCACACGCCCTTCGAGGTAGCCCACATCTACCGGGGGATGGGATTTCCGGTCTCCTGCACATTCGGCCGGGTCGCGGTAACCGCGTCCAGATCGCTGGGTGCGGTGGTGATGCCACCGGACCTGGGCACTCTGGTCCGTCACGAACTCGAACACGACCGCAGCCTCATTGCGCCGGTATTCACCTATCAGCGACCGCGCCGAGACTGGGTGTTCCTCGTTGGCCCCGGCACAGGCGGCGCGCTCGGCGCCACCGCTCGTGCCGCACTGCACCGCGCAGGGGTACGAGTTCTGACCGCGGGACAGAGGGTGTGGCTGCCTATGACCGACCAACCCCTCACCTGGTACTGGATCTGGCCCCCGACCACCGCACAAGCGCTGCCCGCACGGTCGACCGTGCTTGCCACTGCCCGCCGCCAGCTGCTGACGTCACGGAGGTGACCCGATGCACGCCAGCACCGGCACCCCACGACCCGCCCGTATCACCGACTCGTCGGAATCGTTGTTCCCGACCGCCGAGGCACTGCTGTCGGCCATCCGAGGTCATCACGTCGGCCCCCATCCCCTCGCACCGATCGCCTACCGGTTCGGGCAACTGCAACAGCAGCGTCTTCATCGCCCCGTCTGCCTGACATGCCCACACCGCACCGAACTGTTGATGCAGGCCGATCTCTGGGTGACCGAGAATGCGCCGCCGCCACATCCGAACGCGACCATGCACTTCGAATCCCTGGGCACCGTGATCGATCGGCTCGCTGCCCAGCAGGTTCGGGCGTACCACCTGCTGATGAGCGCCGAACCGTCCAGCCCGTTCGTACACGCCGCGTGGTACCGCCTCGCCGAACTGGTCGACGACTACACCGACCTGACCACCGCAGTTGCCCACCGAGCACGACGCCTCCCCGACACACCCTGCCCGTGATCGAACCCGGGCGGCTACCGACGCCCGCGCTGGAAGGAGCCTCCAATTTCCATCCCCGGCCCACCCACGACCGGCCACCGGGCCTCGCCACCCGTCGTAACAGGCGATGAGCTGGTGATCCTCGATACCGATATCGGTTGGCACCCGGGAGGTCTCGTAGCGTTGGTGATCGCGGCGCGTATGGTACCGAATCTGGTCGTGGTCACCGCCGACGAAACTCGTGGCCGCCGCGCGCAGCTGGCCCGCCACATGCTGGATATGCTCGACCGGCCCGATGTCCGGGTGATCTCCGGGTTCGACCTGGGCGGCGAGGACCGGTTCCTCCTCGACAACGACCAACCTCCCCCGGGCGTTCGGTGAAGACTTCCTCGAACGCATCCGTGGTCTCGATCATATGATCGCCACCATTGTTGAACTCTGCGAATCCACCCGCCTAATCCGGTGGGCGGGGCTGGGCCCGATGTCCAACCTCACCGCCGTCATTTCCCGCCTACCCGAGATCACCGACCAGGTAATGGTCACCCAACTGGGCGGGCCGCCGGGCGGTCACCGGGGGAAGACGCCTGTCCCCGAGAACTTCCGCGTTGATCCGACATCTGCCGGGCTTGCCCTGCGCGCACTGCACACACCGCGTCTAATTCTCGGCGACCACACCGATTCCGACGCCCTCCGCATCCCTCCAAACTCCCCACGCCTGCGGGCGCTCGAACGCCCCACCGCACCGCCGTGGACACAACTACTGGCGACCCACCTACGAGCATGGTCCGCCCGTGAATCCATAGCCTGGATGAGGCATGCCCTGGTTCTCAGCGCCGCGCTCGGACTGCCCTTCGTTGCCTTCCACACCGAACGAATCGAGATACACCCCAACGCACGTCTGGGCCACGCAAACCACGGACGACCGATGCAAGTATCGAGCACCGTCGACCATTCCGCGTTCCTGAGCTGGACGTACGGTGCGCTGCGCGTATGAATACCCGCCCTGGTCTACTCGCGGATCCGACCGGTTCAAGCCTCGACGTCGGGCGCGCGGTCGCCGACGCCCAGCCCGCGGAGTAAGGATGCGGTGGTGGTGTCGCGGTAGCGGTAGGCGATGCCGGAGATGTTGCGTACGGCACGGTCGAGGAATCCGGGTTCCTGGGTTTTGGCGAGGCGCGTGGTGAGGGGCACACCGTGGTTCAGGATCACCGAGTGCAGTTCGTCGGTGTCGGCGATAACCTTTTCACAGATCGGGCGTCGTTCCTGCTCGTAAGTGTCCAGGAGTGCCGGGCCGACAGCGCCCGTGGCGACAGCGGCCAGCTTCCAGCCGAGGTTGACCGCGTCCTGAATCGCAACGTTCATACCCTGGCCGCCGACGGGAGCCTGCAGATGCGCGGCATCACCACACAGCAGTATCGGGCCTTGGCGGTAGGTGGCGCTGAGATAGCGGCTGACCTGGAACACGCTCGTCCACTGCGGGTCCCCGAGGATTACCGTTCCGTCGAAGTGCTGGTCGAGGATCTTTTGGAAAGCTTCCGGTGAGCTGTCGACGCTGTCGGTGTCACCGGCGCCGCTGACCAGGACTCGCCAGGTCCCGTTCGGCAGTTGGGTGGTCAGCAGCATGTGGTCGGCACCGATGTCGTAGCAGACGCGGCCGGCCTCACCGGGGCGGCCGGTCAAGGATGCGTCGGTCATCCACATCACCGAGCCGTGGTCGCGGGCGCCGGGAAACTCTGCGCCTATGTGGCGCCGGACGATGCTGTGGGCGCCGTCGCAGCCGATGAGCCAATCGGGTTGCACGGTTTCGGTGCGCTGGTCGGCGATGTCGAACAGGGTGGCGGTTACCGCACCGTCGTCGCCGGTGACGGCGCGGAGTTCGGTGTGCCAGTCGATGACTCCACCGAGTCGCAGGAAGTGCTCGCGCAGGATCTGTTCGGTGTCGGTCTGGCTGATGATCCGGAAGCAGGGGTATTTGCTGTCGAGGGTGGTGAAATCCAGCCGGACGACCTGCCTGGCGTCGCGGAAGCGGTAGTCCATCGATATCCCGCGTAGTCCCTGCTCCAGGAACGGGTCGACGATCCCCATCATCTCGAAGAGCTCCAGAGTCCGCGCGTGCACGGTGAAGGCCCGTGACGTGGTGACGGGGGCGTGCAGTGCCTCGATCACACGGCACGGCACGCTGCGGCGCAGCAGTTCGATGCCGAGAGTGAGACCGGCTGGACCGGCCCCGACGATGAGGATGGACTCGGCCGGTGCGGCGATTCGAAACATGACATGCCTTCCTGGGCTGTTGTGGCGCATGGACCTGGAACCAGGGCTGCGCGCGGGAATTACGGGAGAACACGAACCGCGACCGTCACGCCAGAGTGAGAGGGGAAAGCCGTGGCGCGGCGTGAGGTCAGGTTCGCCAACACGATGGGACGGGCGGTGGTGAGAGCGCCATGCACCGCTTTACGCCCGTCAGGTTTTATTTGTGTAGGTCAGCGGCACATCTACATCGGCTGTGACGTCGTTGTGGACCACAGCGGTACCGCCCGTTCCCGGCCGAACGTGCCGTCGGCGTAGATGAGGGAGGCGTACCGACCGGCATCACGTTCCAAGACAGGTAATTCGCTAGTTTCACCTGCGCCGATTCGGTCAGCGTTTCGACCGTCGGGTGGGTTGTGATCGTGGCAGAGCCTCCGTTGCATGCTGTGCGACGGCACGTTTGGCTGAGAGTCAGAAGAAGATTTCGGTACACTCTCGGCGAGACTCCGAGGATGGCAATGATTTTCTGTCGAATGCCACGCAGAAACAGCCATTCATGGAGGGCGATCAATAGCTTAGAAAAAGTAAATAACGCGTCAGTCCCCGATTTTTCAGGAGAAAATGCCACCCAGTAGATCGGGTATCGCTGACGAGCGAATCAGATGAATGACAGGACGATGCCCGCTGACAACGGAGCCACCGAAGGACCCGCGTGAGAGCGTCGACAACGTGGGGTCCAGCCAGATCAGAATAATGTTCGGATCCATTGATCACCTCTCCGGTATTGGATTGACGCCCCCATCCAAACCCCTAAACAACCTCAAAGGGAAGGGTTTACGTGCACCGATTTTGCGTTAATGCAAAATTTCCTACCACGGACACAGGTGATGTGCTGCACGATTATCGGGAAGGACGAATTTTTGCGTGAAGCAGAAGAAAGCGGGCGGTGAGCAGTATGCCCCCGGCGACTGATGGCGAAATAACACTGACGACTGCGCCGCGTTCCTCACCTGGATACGCGAGAGCTGCGAAACTGAACCCGCAGCGCCTGCTCGCAGCAGGGTCGCCGAAACGACTCGGAAAGGATCAGAGGTCCGCGAGACCGACCACGCGCTTCACCACCCGGGTGTGGATTGCTCAGTGAGCCATTCCACGGTGGTGGTGATCGCTTCGTTCTCCCTGTCCTCGGAATCGAACCCGTGGTCTGAGCCCGCAATCGTTACCAGCTCGGTCACCGGGCGGACCCTGGCTGTTTCTGCGGCGATGCGGTAGGAGACGGCTGTGTCGCGGTCCCCGTGCACAATCAACGCGGGGACGTCGGCCTGAAGGAACTGGTCGAGGGGACGGTAGTGCTCGAACTCGGTGAACAGGACCTGCCCCAGTTCGAACTCGCCATCGACGAGGAGTACCCCGCGCTCGGCCAGCCGGCGGCGCTGCTGCGGTTCGAAGTTCTGTTTGCCCCATGCAAGCTCGGGCTCGACAAACGTGTGGTGCAGGTCGAGAACCGGATTCCACAACACCAGTCGGTCCAGACTCGCAGCGAGCCACGGCAGCAGTAACGCGGTCGGTACCGCACCGAAACTGGCAGCCACCACCGACAACGGCCCCGCGAACCGGTTCTGCGTGTATTCCACCGCAGCCTGTAAATCCAGACACTCCCCTGCGATGGTCACACCCCGCGACGCGCCGCCGCTGGTTCCGTGGCCGCGGAAGGAAAACCGCACAACATGAAACCCCGCTGTCACCAGTCGGTCGGCGAGGCAGACGAACATCGTGGCGCCCTCGTCTTTGTCCACAGTGATCCTCCATGGACCAGCACCACCGCACCACGACCCGCGTCCCTCCACGCAGCGTGCACAGCAGCGTCGAGTACCACGCCATCCGCCGCGGTCAGCATCACGTTCTCCACCATCACTCCCTCTGATCAGTCAGTCGGCCACCAGTCACTCGCGTCGCATAAGACACCGCCCCTATACAATCCGCACTCGCCGGGCCACGACCAGCGGGCTGTACCTTCCGAATCCCAGCAGGAACTGTTCAGCGCCGACCGCAGCGGTATCGCCGTGATTATCTCCAGCCGACTCGCCGCTGTAGCCACGCGATCGCCGCGCGGCTGGCTTCGATTCGATGGCGGTGCAGAGCCGGCGACTGTGCCCCGGCCTGCCGATGGCTCTCCCGAGTCCAATATCCCGCCAGCGCGCATACCACGGCGGTGATCGCGGCGGGATCGATATCGCGGGTAAGGGGGTGCGACGCCAGGATCGGTTCGGGGTCGACCCCATGTTGGGTCAATGCGGGTGCCAGGAGCACCAGATCCACCCACGCTGCGCCCACACACGGCCAAGACCAGTCGACCACCATGACACCGCCATCCGGGCGCAGCAGCATATTGTCCGCGCGAAGATCGGTATGCAATAGTGTCTCCCCCACCGAGGCAGCCTCCCATCGCGTTTCGAAGATTGCCAGCCGATCCAGATTCCGGCGCGCCCAACCGTTCATGTCGTCGGGCGGGCCGTCCTCGGCGATAGCACGCCAGCCCGAGAGTTTCGGACGGTACTCAGCGGCCAGGGTCGGGACCCATGCCAGAGGGTTCGGGGTCAGCGTCCGTGCCAGATCCTCGATCACAGCAAGGACCGCCGTAAGTTCCGCCGACTGCCCGAAGCGGGGATGCCGCCCCGCGATGTCGTCGAATACCAACACGCGCCACCCGTCGGTCTCCAGGGTGAACTGCAGCGCCGGGGACGGGATCTGCGGTGGCAGTTGCGCGGCGGTGTCGGCCTCAACGCGGTATCGGTGGACGAACCTTTCCTCGGTGGGAATGGCCTTGGCGAACACGGTGCGGCCGTCGACCAAGACCAGCCGGGAAGCCATTCCGCGGCTGAATCCTCCCGGTTGGGTCGATGCCGAACGCACTCGTGCACCCAACCGTTCCTCGATCCCGGCGCGCACCGCCACCGGTATACCGCTCCACCGGATCCGGGACACCGGGGCTTTGCTCTCGGTCATCGGATCATCGTGCAGCGTGTAGACCGGCTTCACCATCGAATTTCGTCTCTGGGGCTGGCGGCTCGGAGCCCACGGCGGATCCTTCGGGTTGGCCGCCACCGGCCAAATCGTGTTCGATGTCGTGGTAGATCCGGTCGACTATGGCATCAAAGGTCCAGGTGGCGTCGATACGGGTCTCGTCGGCGAATGGCAGCGGCTTCCCATCAACGTGATGACGAGTAGCTGCCCGGACTGTCTCGTGGATGAAGGCTCACATGTAAAAGGCGTAGCGTCCCTGTGGTCGGTCCTGGGCGCTCAGGTGTCGCAGTATCTGCCCGACACGATCAGCGGTGCGCAAGGTGATGGGTTGTCGTCCGTCCAGCTGGGTCTGGTTCCAGTTCAACTTGGTCAGCGCGAGTAGTTCCTCGGCTAGTGCCTCGTCAAGCAACGTTGGGTAGGTAATCCGGGCGCCGGATTGTGGAGTTGACTGCGAACTCTGTCTTGGGGCGGGCGTGCTGGTTGTG